>JAKSQU010000039.1 GCA_024403965.1 Ruminococcus sp. | reverse complement strand
AAGCAAGACACACACATAGCCGTAAGGCGGTAATTGTGCGGTGTTGCCTTAATATTCTGTAGGGGCAGACCCATGTGTCTGCCCGTTTGGTGTTGTGCGTGTATCTTCGGGCACCGAAACGGCGCCCCTGTTTTTTTGTCGGTCAAATCGTGTTATTTTCTCTTTTTCTGCACATAATATCCACGGGGTGATATTATGAATTCAAAGAATACTCTTAGTCTTTCACTTAATCAGAACATCAGCGAAATAAAACGAATTGCAAACGGCTCATCCGATGTGAAAATAAATCAGTTCACCACAGGCGGTATAAAATGCGCTTTGCTATGCTGTGACGGTATGGTTTCAACCGCTTTTATGACAGAGCTTATCTTTGACCCGATAACTGCAATTCCGCCGCAGAAAAACGCTGACAGCCTTTTCAGTTATATAGACAGCCGTCTTTTGCTCTCGTCTGACCGCTTGCAGACAGACAGCTTTTCTGACCTTTTTCGGCTTATGAATTCGGGATTTGTTATTCTCCTTGCCGACGGCAAAAATTACGCTCTTGCTTTCGGTGTACAGGGATTTCCTTCAAGAAGTATACAGGAGCCTTTAAGCGAAGGAAATATTATGGGTTCGCATGAAGGCTTTGTCGAAACTCTTAATGTAAATATGTCACTTATCCGCAGACGTATCAAATCTCCCGTTCTTGTTATGGAAACTCTCGTGAAAGGTGATAAAAGCTGTACTAATCTGTGTATCTGCTATATGCATGACAGAGTTCCCGAAAAACTGCTGAATGATATCCGCCGTTCACTTGACAGAATAAATACCGAAACCATTCTTACTACAGGCTATATAAGACCATTTGTCGAAAACAGGCGATTTGAAATTTTCAGTTCAACGGGTACGACCGAACGTCCCGATGTTCTCTGTTCAAAGCTGATTGAAGGACGTGTTGCAATTCTCATTGACGGCATTCCCTATGCAGTTATAATACCTAAGCTTTTCTGTGAAAGCTTTCAGACTCTTGATGACTACGCATATAAGCCTTATTATGCTACGTTTATAAGGTGGCTGAAATACGGAGCATTCATTATTGCAGTAATGCTCCCTGCAGTTTATACGGCTATAGTCATGTATCATCCCGAATTATTCAACAGCACTCTCCTTATGATACTCGTTGACTCGGAAACAAAAGCTCCGCTTTCAATTCTTTCAGAGGCTTTGTTTGTGCTTATAATGTACGAAATTATCCGTGAGGCAGGAGTTCGTCTGCCTAAGCCGTCGGGAAGTGCTGTAAGTCTTATAAGCGGACTGATTATCGGTGATTCCGCTGTAAAATCGGGACTTGTAAGCACTCCGCTCCTTACTATGACGGCACTTGCAGTACTCGGCGGACTTGCTGTTCCCGAATTAAATCCGCAGATGACCATACTGCGTTTTGCTTTTCTGATTTCGGGCGGTATATTCGGACTTTTCGGAATAAGTATGCTTTTCTGCGCTGTACTTGCAAATATATGTGCAACAGAAGACTACGGATTTCCTTTTACCGCCCCCTTTTCTCCGTTTAAGCTGTCGGGAATGTCCGACACAGCGTATCGGACAGGCATGAAAAAAATGCAGAACAGAAACTTTACTGTGGAGGAATATCGTGAATAATCTTACAAAAAATCAGCTTGCCGCATTACTTCTGATTACAGATTTATTCATGCTTTTCTGCTTTTGCGGAAGTATAACCATATGGTCTGCTTTAGGTTATGCTGTCGGAATAACCGCACAGCTGATGCTTGCTTTACCCCTTGTACTTTTTGCTGACAGGGGCGGAAAAACTGAAAAATGGGCGGAATTTTTCTATCTCATATATCTTGTGCTGTGGGGCGGATTTATTCTTAACAGGCTTTGGAATGTATGTGATGAAATTTTCATTCCGCTTGAAACATCGGGCGGTATAAAGGGACGGATTATTATAACAGGCTTTATTTCGCTTGTTTGCCTTTACATCTCATCAACAGGAATGAAAGCAGTTTCACGTTCAGCAGTTATAACTGCTTTTATCGGCGTACTGTTTCTGCTTGCAGACTTTATAAGTGCGGTGGTAAGATGTGACTTTTCGGGAATTGATTTTTCTGCTGACAAAAGCGGATTTGCCGATGGATTTATGCTGTGCTTTTCAATGGGCGGTGCTATGGGTACAGGTGCTGTACTTGCACCGCTTGTAAGTGAAAGCTGTAAAAAAGGTGCACTGCGTTATTTTACGGCAAAGCTGATTTTATCATGTACAATTCTCACAACAGCAATGCTTGTTACGGGAAGAATAATGTCTGTTACAGATTTTCCTGTAATAACATCGGTACAGCTTTCACAGCCGATTACAAATCAGCGTATCGATTCAGTATTTATGATTATTTTCGCTGTATTCGCAGTATTTTCCGTAACAACACAGGTTATGACAGGTGCATATCTTTTCGGAAGACTATTCAGCGGTTTCACTAAAGGAAGAAATGCGGTTATGGTTATTATGACAATAGTATCAGCATTTGCAGTATCAGTAATACCGCCTTACAGTGCTGTAACTGTTACAGCTGTATTAGTCGGCGAATTTGCTGTGCCGTTGATTTTACTGATTAAAGCACCGCATAAAATGGAGAAAAAGAAATGAAAAAACTGATATGCACTCTTTACATTGCAGTATTTTTCTGCACAGGCTGTTCATCAACAGGACTTGTTCACGATAAAAGCTATCTCCGTGCGGTATATGCGGAAACAAACGGCGGAGAAACACATCTTTCCATGGCATTTTTTTCAGATGAAGAAACAGTTTCCGTAAGCGGTGAAGATATATATTCAGCTGTAAAATCCGCAGAAATCCAAAAGGGAAAGCCTATTGTAACAGGCTTTACAGAACTTGTAATTCTCGGCGACGGCGGTGAAAAGGAAATTCTTGAATATATGCTGAATAAATGGAAGGTTTCGCCGTCATGCCTTGCCGTAAAGTACACAGATGGTGCTGAAAAAATAGAAAACTGTGATATAGAAAAGCTGATTGGTACAATAAGGGAATCAGTAAAACAGAAAAAATTTCCGCCGTGTGATATCGTTACGGTTTTGGGTGATTACCTTATTGGAAAAAAATAGTATACAAGTCAAAAAACTATATTTTGTTCAGATAATTACGGGCGGCGGAAAGCCGCCCGTACACGGAATAACGATATATAGCCATATTGTAGGGGCGCCCCCATGTGTGCACCCGTTAGGGTTACAATACAATTTTCGGGCGGACACACGGGTCCGCCCCTACATTTTAAGTCCGCATTTAAAAAGTCGTGCGAAAGCAGACTCTGCGCCCCTACAGACACAAAATTGATTTCCGTGTACTTAATCGTCACCCTATTGACAAATATTCCCTTATATTGTATAATATATACTGCAAAAGGCAAATAATGCCTTTAAGGATATAGGAGGGAAATTATATGGCAAAAAAAGACAAGGATTTAAACTCATTATACCAGGACTTACTTAGTCAGCACAGAAATACTGAAAGTCCGGGAAGCCGCCTTTCAAAATTCTTTTTCGGTCTTGTAATGCTCGGCGCAGGTCTCTTTATGATTTTCAATAATCTCAGCGTTACAAGTACATGGGGCAGATATGGTTATTTCTACTCTTTCGGTAACTTCAATATTTCTAATGGTATGATTATGTTACCGCTTATCATCGGTATTCTGATGATATTCTTCATGAGAAAAAGAATCTACGGCTGGATTGTTATTGCAATTGGTGTTGTAATCGTTCTTCTGAGTGTTCTCCTAACTACTCAGATTCACTGGAAAACAACAAGCGGTTATATCTTCGTTATCATGTTCGGTCTCGCCGCCGCCGGTGCAGGTCTTGTTCTCCGTGAATTATTCAGAAAAGACTAAGTTATTTATTGAGGGAAAAACCCTTTTGAAAAAGGGTTCTTTCCCTCAAACTCCCTTTTCCTAAAACTTTCACCGTTAAATTTTTAAAGGCTATACCGCCAAACCAAGTAATTACAGATTTTAATGTAATTGCGTGGCGGTATAGCCTTTAAAAATTTTATGACAAAAGTCTTTGGAAAGGGGTCTGGGGAAGAACCTTTCTTCAGAAAGGTTTTCCCCAGTAAATAACTTAAAGCAGTTCAGCAATATCAAGAACGAGACGTTCGCTCTTTTCCCATCCGAGACACGGGTCTGTGATTGACTTGCCGTATATATTCTCACCGATTTTCTGTGAGCCGTCTTCAATGTAGCTTTCAATCATAAGTCCCTTTACGAGCTTGTTGATGTCTTCGCTGTGACGCATGCTGTGAAGAATTTCCTTTGCAATTCTTATCTGTTCAAGATACTGCTTTCCTGAGTTTGAATGGTTTGTATCTACGATAAGTGCAGGATTCTGTAAATTCTTCTCTGCATATATCTTTGCAAGATTGTAAAGGTCTTCATAGTGATAGTTAGGGAATGACTGTCCCCTGTCATTTACATAGCCACGGAGAATTGCATGTGCATACGGGTTTCCGTCGCTCTTAACTTCACAGGCACGATAGATAAATGCGTGTGAATGCTGTGCGGCTGTAATAGAGTTCATCATTACTGAAAGGTCTCCGCCTGTAGGATTCTTCATACCTACAGGAATGTTTACTCCGCTTGATACAAGGCGGTGCTGCTGATTTTCAACTGAACGTGCACCGATTGCAATGTATGAAAGAAGGTCATCAAGATAGCTGAAATTCTCTGGATAAAGCATTTCATCTGCTGATGTAAAGCCTGTTTCTCTTAATGCTCTTATGTGCAGGTCTCTTACTGCGATAATTCCGCTTTTAAGGTCGGGCATTTCTGTAGGATTCGGCTGATGGAGCATTCCCTTATAGCCGTCACCTGTTGTTCTCGGCTTACCTGTGTAAATTCTCGGAATAATTAATATCTTTTCCTTAACCTTTTCCTGTAATTCACGGAGACGTGTTATATAGTCGATAACGCTGTCTTCATTATCTGCTGAACATGGTCCGATTATAAGAAGGAACTTTTTGCTTTCTCCTGTGAAAATCTTTGCGATTTCCTTATCACGCTCTGCCTTGACAGCACTAAGCTCCTGTGAAAGCGGATGCTCATATTTAAGTGCTGACGGATGCGGTAATTCTCTGATAATATTAAGTGACATTTATGTTTACTTCCTTTCAGTCATTGATGTCTGCAAGCCAGTCTGTGCCGAAACGCTGTGCGAGCATATCGCCTACAGCAAGTGCGGCAACGCTGTCTATAACTACTCTTGCCCTGTGAATAATTGCAGGGTCATGTCTTCCCTTAATCTGTAAGTCTGTATTCTCAAAAGTATTGAGATTAATGGTCTGCTGCTCCTTATAAATTGAAGGGGTAGGCTTTATTGCTGTGCGGAAAATAATCGGCATACCATTAGTTATACCGCCTGTGATACCACCGTTGTGATTTGTAGCAGTAACAACCTTTCCGTTTTCACAGCGGTATGAGTCATTAGCCTGACTTCCCTTCATATCTGCAAGGTCAAATCCGTCACCGAATTCAACACCCTTAACAGCAGGAATGCTGAAAAGTATATGTGAAAGAACACCTTCAGCAGTATCAAACCACGGTTCACCGACACCTGACGGAACACCATATACCGCAGTTTCAAGTCTGCCGCCGACACTGTCTCCCTCATCTCTTGCCGCCTCGATTTTTTCAATCATAGGTTCTTTTACGCTGTCATCAAGAACAGCGAATTCAGCGTCCTTGAGTTTTTCGATATCTTCGGGGATATTCTCAAAGCCCCTGTCATAAACACCGCCGCAGCTTAAAATATGAGTACCGACAGTGATGCCCTTAGCCTTTAAAGCAGTAAGCATAACAGCACCTGCGGCAACAAGTCCTGCAGTAATTCTGCCCGAAAAATGTCCGCCGCCACGGAAATCCTGATTGCCGTGATATTTCATCTGTGCAGGGAAATCAGCATGGCCCGGTCTTGCCTTGTAAGCAAGTTCACCGTAGTCCTTGCTCTTCTGGTCCTGATTTTCTATAATAAATGTAATAGGCGTACCCGTAGTTTTTCCATTGAAAACGCCGCTGACAATTTTAACAGCGTCAGCCTCACGTCTTGGTGTAGAGATTTTGCCTACAGCCTTTCTGAGAGACATCTGATGTGCGATATACTCCTCGTCAACAGGAATTCCGGGTGCAATACCGTCAAGTACAGCACCGATAGAATTGCCGTGGCTTTCTCCGAAAATTGTTACGGAAACGCTTGTACCAAATGTATTTTTCATTATGGAACAGCTCCTTTCTTCAATTCTTTATTATAGCATATTTGGAGCGATGTGTCAAACATTGATATATAGATAATTGCTCACAAAGGAAATAAACTTATACTTGTAATTGGTACTGTTTTATGATATAATAACATAATAAGAAACATTTTTGTACAAGCTGTCAGTACATGTTTCAATAAATATTACAGTCAAGGAGAAAAACTATGTCATTTGAAGATTTAAAATCAGAATTATACAAACAACAAACACTTAATGACCTTTTTAATCTTTGGAGAAAAGCCCATAACGAAGAAATTGATAACGATGATAAAACTTATATTGATTATAAAACTTATCACAAAGGTGAAGTATATTTACCTATAGAAAAAAATACTATTATTGCAGATGGGTATATATCTGAAGAAGACTATTGTAATTCAAAAATAAAAGTTCTTTTTGTGCTAAGAGAAGCAAATATTGTAATGCACAGAAAAGACGAAATCCAAAAACCTAACGAAAGAACACAAAAAGGTTTTTATTTTAATTATATTAATGATTTAAAATCAAATAGACCTAAACAACAGGAAAAAATGGCAAGAATGTCCTTTTATCTACAACACCCCGAATTGTTAGAAGAAAATCGTAGGACTCCAAATGCAGAAGAATTAAAAATAGCATTGAAATCAAGCGGATATATGAATATTAATAAGCGTGGTGGCGGAAATTTTGTTGATTGGAAAATATTTGACAACTACTACAATAAATACAAAGAATTTATTGAAAAACAAATTAATATAATGAATCCAGATTATATTGTTTTAATTGGTAATAATAATTATGAAATTTTTGGTGATGCAATCAAGATATGGCATACATCGTATCGAATGAAAGGGAAAAAGCGAATTGGGACACAATACGGTTCAAGTAAAAATGTGGACTGTTATATGCGTGAATTTTTTAATCGTGTACAAAATCACCTTAACATTAATGTAATCACTTAACAAATATATGAATAACTATACAGAAAGGCTCTCAAAAGACAGTTCCATTCTTTTAAGAGCCTTTTATTTTATTACTTGGTATTATGAATATCCCATCTGAAATTAGTCAGCTTTGATGCCTTTGTACAGTCGAGCATATTGTTGTTTTCAAGCTTTGAAACGTCAAGATAGCGATAATTTGTCTTTTCTTCCTTGTTTCCGCCGAAAAGTCCTTTAAGCTTAGACATTCCCGCTGTCGGATTCTTTGAAAGTACTGCGCCTAATCTGTGATGTTCTCTCATAAAGCTGATTATATCTGCCGCTGTTATAAGCAGTTTGTCGCTTACATTGTAGATTCCTGCATAGCTGTCATCATCTGCATTCTTTGAGAAACAGAGAATAAAGTCAACAAGATTGTGAACACAGCAAAGCTGAAAGCCGTATGTTCCCTTTCCCGATACGAAAAGTCCGCCGTCCTTCGGGTCTGTTATCTTTGCAAGCAGATTATCTGTAAAATCATGTGTATAAACAGGTGCTGTTCTTGCTATACAGCAGATAACTCCCTGTTCATCTTCGGATTTTGCTCCGCCGCTGTGCTTGAGTTCTGTTACAAGTGCCTTTTCTGATGCATATTTGAGCGCCGCATAGTTTGTGGAAATTTTAAGGTCATGGTCTTCTCTGACAGGCTCTCTTGACTTAGGAAAATCATATACCTGTGATGTGCTGACAAGAAGTATCTTCTTTACCTTGCCTGCCATTGCATATCTGTATATAAACTTGTCAACTGCCGCAGATTCGGAGATTTCCTTATCTGTAATAATCGGACCATAGCCGTTGTCTGCTGTACATGCCGCATGAATAAATACATCAAAGCTGTTATTCTCAAAAATCTCTGAAAACTTTACCTTGTCTGTAATGTCTGCTGAAATGAATGTATAGTTCTTTTTTCCTTCGTTATATCCGTTTTCTTCCTTGTCTACTGATATAACTTCAAATTCTTTTTTTAATAATCCCGATACGATATGCTGACCGATAAGTCCGCAACCGCCTGTTACAAGTGCTTTTTTCATATAGTATCTCCTTTCATTCCAAATTTAATACTCAGTTTTCATTTATTTCGTCGATATATTTGTCAACTACTGCGTTGATTTCTTCGTATGTTTCGTTCCACGGTGTACCCCTTGCCGCACTTCTCATTGATGAATCAAGAAGCTCACCGCAGTCATCGGATATACCCTTTGATATGTCAAACACAGGATTTTCTTCCGAAAGTCTGAGAAGTTCATTCTTCATGTCTATCATTTCATCAGACCATCCAAAGTCTTCTCTGAACTGCTTGTCACCAATCTGTTTTGTTCCTTCATCAAGGAGTGTAAAGCGCTTGCATTCAAGGAATTTCGCAACACCTTCGGGATTCTGTCCGCCGTTTACAAACATATAGGAATTAAGTCCCGATGATATATAGTATTCATCTGCATCGGGGTCTTTAGGCATAGGTACAAAGAATACATCCTCGCCGTATTTTGCCGCCCACTGTTCCTTTTCTGAATAGAATTCATAAAGTCCGACAGGATAGAAAAGTGTCTTGCCTTCGCCGATAAATGACGGCTTTGTTTCCCAGCCGAAATCTCCTGCGCCGATTGCCACGAGATTATTTTCGTAAAGGCTGTAAAGGAAATTCTCAACACGCTCAATTTCGGGTGTACTGAGATTATTTACAAGCTTTCCGTTTTCAAGACCTACAGCAGTTTTTCCTGTTGTACTGATAAGACCGAATTCAAACCACCAGCCGTCAATTCCGTAACGCTGATTATCGGGGTCACAGAAATTCACAAGCATATCACTGAAAGTATCCCAGTCCCATCTGCCTGTGTCATAAAGTGCCTTAGGGTCTTCAAAGCCTGCCTCTTCAATGGTTTTTTTGTTATAAACAACGGCAACATTATCGCCTGTTACCTCAACTGAAACCATGTAATGCTTGTCATTCCAGATGAAATAATCATTTGTAGCCTTGATATCTGTCCACAAAGGACTGCTGAAATCAATGTAATCATCAACAGGTGCAAACATGCCTCTTATTGCACCCTTAGGGAATGCATCGAAATTTCCTGCATAGAAAAAGTCGATACCCTCGCCCGAACTGATATACTGTGCAAGGTCATCATATCTTGTTTCGTAGGTTGTCTGATAATACTCAACCTCACCGCCGTAGCGTTCCTGAAATACCGCAAGCTCAGTAGGGACATTTTTTCCTGTGCCGTCAACGTTGATATCCCAGTCTGAAAGCCACTTTATTTTTTTATTTTCAAGTTCACCGCTGAGAAGGTCGGATTTCATGGCATTATTTCTGATTTCATCTCTTACAGCCTGATCAAGCTCTTTGCCTGATTTCTTTTTGTTATCAGAACTGCCGCATGAAACTACAGACACCGACATTGCCGCCATAAGCAGTGCCGAAATAAATATTTTTATTTTTCTCATACTTCATTTACTCCCTGCCGATATTATTCTCAGATAATATTTTCGGCATACATTTATTTATATAAAAGGTCGGTTTTTTAGTATCTTAATTATAACATTTTATTGTATATCATGTCAATGCATATTTTTAATAGAAATTTAGTCTCAAAATTGTCAAAATAACGCATTATCTTTATTAAATATGACGATATTGTGATAAAAATACTTCACTGTATTTCACATTCCGCATTTCTGCTTTCCGCTTTTGCCGTACTGACAGCTTTCACGTCTTGAACAGATATCACAGCCACGCTTTCCACGTTCAACAGGAGTTTCCGAAATGCCTATTATTGCAGTTACGGATTTTGACGGAATAAGCAGACTTTCGGATGTTACTGTAAGACCTATTCTTCTCTGTGCATTAAGACTTTTCAGAAATTCACTCTGTAATTCAAGGGGTAAATCGCCGTAACCCGCACTGAATCTCCATGTTCTGTATATGTCTTTTCTGTCGGCAAAAATTTCTTCTTCTGCAAGATTGCATACCTGTTCTATCGCAGAACTGCAAAGACAATCCACAGCAAGTGAGAGTGCCATATTTTCATATGATGTCTGACGAATCAGTTTATCAGCCTCAGCAGAAAGAGTTGCCGCAAGAATAACAGCTCTCTCACAGCCTGCAAGGTGCTTTTTTATGGCATTGCCCGTAAGCAGTGCATCCATACATTCAAGTCTGACTCCGTCATCACAAAAAGTCACAGATGTTTCTCTGTAGACATATTTAGGCGCAATACGTTCAAGCACAAGCTTTTCCGCTGTGTCAAGCAATTCCGAAACAGCATTGTCGGGAGTGCCTTTTACTCCCATGTATCTTGCCGCCTCGCTCTTGTCTAATGAATCAGGCTTTATCATGCTTAATTATACCCGAAACAGCCTCGCTGATTTTTCTTGCAACGTAAGGATTGTTCATAGTATAAAGGTGAATACCGTCTACACCGCTTGCAAGAAGGTCAATAATCTGACTTATAGCATATGCAATACCTGCATCACGGAGAGCCTCGGGATTATGCTCATACTTAGTCATAATTCTTACAAATTTCTGCGGCAAACTTGCACCACAGGTTGTAACCATTCTTTCAATCTGCTTTTTGTTTACAACAGGCATAATTCCCGCCTCAATCGGCACTTCAATACCTGCAAGCATCGCCTTTTCTCTGAATGCATAGAATGATTCATTATCAAAGAAAAGCTGACTGATAAGATGTGACGCACCTGCATCAACCTTTTTCCTTAAGTTTCTTATATCTTCAATCATGCTGTCTGCATCGGGGTGAATTTCAGGATAACAAGCACCTGCAATGTCAAATTCACCATTCTGCTTTATAAACTCTACAAGGTCACTTGCATAGCGGAAATCATTCTTCGGCGGAATATCAGGATTAATGTCGCCACGAAGAGCAAGAAGATTTTCAATACCACGTTTTTTAACTTCTTCAAGAGTAGCTGTGATTTCTTCCTTAGTATAGTTTATGCACGGAAGATGGAGCATAGGTGTGATACCCATATCCTTTATTCTTGACGCAATTTCAAGTGCGTGTGAATTATTTGAACTGCCGCCTGCACTGAAAGTAACGCTGATAAAATCAGGTGTAAGGTCGCTTAATTCATCAAGTGTGTTGTAGATAACCTCAACAGGACTTGTTTTCTTTGGCGGAAAAATCTCAAATGAGAAAACTGTTTTTTTATCAAATAAAGTTCTAATATTCATAATATCCTCCGATTAGTCAATATTCCAGTCTATAGCACCAAGACCGTGTGATTCAAGAAATGCGTTAGCCTTTGAAAAATGTCTGCATCCGAAAAATCCGTTGTATGCTGAAAGCGGACTCGGATGTGCGGCTTTGAGTATGAGATGATTAGGATTTGTAATGTACATTTCCTTTGACTTTGCATCACTGCCCCAAAGCATGAAAACCATAGGCTTGTTTCGTGTATTCAGCAGTTTGATTACATCTGTTGTGAAATTCTCCCACCCTAAACTGTGATGACTTCTTGCCTGATTTGCTCTTACAGTTAAAACAGAATTCAGAAGAAGAACACCATTTTCAGCCCATTTAGTAAGTTCACCGTGTTTGCCGAGATTATTAATACCTAAATCAGTATTAATTTCCTTGAAAATATTTACAAGTGACGGCGGCGGCACAATTCCTTTTCTTACAGAAAAACTCAGACCATGCGCCTGACCTTCTCCGTGATAAGGGTCCTGACCGATAATAACACATTTTACATCATCGAATGATGTCAGCTTGAATGCGTTGTAAATATCATACATTCCGGGGAAAATACGCTGTGTTTTGTATTCTGTTATAAGCTTTTGTCTTAGCTCAAGATAATAAGGCTTTGTAAATTCGTCTTTAAGTAATTCGTCCCAGTCATTATTAAACTGTATCATATAAGCACCACCAATAAATTCGGCGGCAAACGCCGCCTTAGTTATTTACAATATATTCGTTTGAATTATCGAAATATCTGAATCTTACAAGAACATTTCTCTTATATGTAAGTGAACCGAGAACTTCAAAAGGTATACCCTTGTAAGCATCTTCTGAACAGGTTATGACAATCTGCTCCTGTTTTCTGTTGATGAAAGTAAGTTCATAGTAAGCATCAGTAATACGTTCAACGCCTAAGCTGTCAACTGTACGCATTCGGTCATCACATTTGCTGACAAGCTTTACCATATCAACCTTAGACTCATTACTGCTTTTCTGAATCTTCTTTTTAACGGGTTTAACAGTTTTGAGTGTACTGAGTTCAACATCAAGTTCACCCTTGTCAATCACAAAGAACTCTTTAATCTTGTTAAACAAATCTCTGTTAACCCTGTATAAAACCGCACCGCAGACAGCAAGTAAAATTACAATTCCCAGTGCAATTAAAAGTGTCAAAGCTATAAAATTCATTGCTACTCTCTTTTCTATCATAAGTGTGTACTAATATTATAACTCATTTTAAAATTTTTTGCAATATTTATTTGCAAATTTCTTTCATTTGTGATATACTATCATATAGGTAGGTTTTACATAACATCAGGAGGTATATCATGCAGAAAATTCTTGGATATATGAGAAAAGCAATTACTGAATATGACCTTATTCACGACGGAGACAGAATATGTGTAGGCGTATCGGGTGGTAAAGACAGTGTAATTCTTCTTAACGGACTTGCTTTACTCAGAAGATTTATTGGTATAGATTATGAACTTGTCGGTGTAACGCTTGATCCGGGATTTCATGGTGAACGTGGTGACTATACACCGATACAGGAGCTTTGTGACAGTCTTGGTGTAGAATATCACGTCATTCCGACACAAATCGGTGAAATTGTTTTTGATATAAGAAAAGAGCCGAATCCATGCAGTTTATGTGCAAGAATGAGACGTGGTGCACTGCACACAGCAACAAAAGATTTCGGCTGTAACAAAATTGCGCTTGGTCACAACTATGACGACGCAGTTGAAACATTTATGATGAATCTTTTTACCGAAGGCCGAATCGGTTGTTTTCAGCCTACAAACTATCTTTCAAGACGTGACATTACACTTATCAGACCGCTTGTATTCGCACCTGAAAAAGTAATCAGAAGTACTGCACTGCGACTTAATCTTCCTATTGTAAAGTCAAAATGCCCTGCTGACGGACACACAAACAGACAGCGCACAAAAGAATTTATTGAAGAAATGGAAAGAACTGACCATGGTTTCAAGGACAGAATTTTCGGTGCAATGAAACGTGCAAATATAGATAACTGGGGCGGAGTAAATTATGTACCGCCTGAGAAAAATTACTAATGATTTCTCCCTCACGTTTGTGAGGGAATTTTTTATATGCAAAAAGGCTCTCCATAAAGGAGAGCCTTTAATTATTCAATCAGTTCAATCTGAATTTGGACTTAAATTAGTCTTCCTTCTTCTTGAGAGCGAATGCTGTACCAACTGCTACTGCAAGACCTGCAACTGCAACGCCTACGCCTGTAACACCTGTCTTAGGTGAGTCAGAACCTGTGCCTGAACCCTTCTTAGTTGTTGTTGTACCAGCAGCTGTTGTTGTAGCTGTTGTTGTACCAGCAGCTGTTGTTGTAGCTGATGTTGTATCAGATGTTGTTGATGATGTTGTAGCTGTTGTAGTTGTTGTTGTAGTTGTTGTAGTTGTTGTTGTAGTTGTTGTTGTAGTTGTTGTTGTAGTTGTTGTTGGAGTTGTTGAAGTTGTTGTTGCTGCAGCACCTTCAATTGCAATATAACCATCAGCAAATGTAGCATCAGCCTTTACGAGGTAAGGATCTGTTGAAGGATTGCTTGATGAGTTGATACCATTTGCAAAGAACCAAGCCTGCATAAGGAGACCAGCATCTGTCTTCTTGTTATCAACAAAGAGGTCACCCTTTGTTCCATCGTGCTGATACCATACGTCGATTGGGAATACGTCGCCAGCCTTAGCATCATCAGGAACCTTGAGCTGAACTGTCCACATTACGCCATCAAAACCCATATCTTCAGAACCCATTGTTGTGAAGAATACACCGCTTGCGCCATTAGCTTCCTGCTTTGAAGAAAGAACTTCAAGAGCGTCGCCAGCCTTACCGTAAACGCCGCCTCTCTGAGGAACTACTGTAAGACGATTATCCCAGTTTACGTGGAAACCTGTTGTGCAGTACTTTTCTTCTGCACCTGAAATTGAAAATGTTACGTCAACAACCTGACCCTGAGCTTCGTCAGCTGTAGCAAAAACCTTCTTTGTAACTGTCATTACAGGTTTTGTTGTAGCTTCGCCAGCTGGTACTGTTGCGTTATAAGCTGTCTGCTTGTCTTCAAGATTTGTAGCTGCAAAAGCAGATACTGTGCTTGCTGAAAGAGCTAATGCTGAAACAGCTACTGCTGCTGCTGCTCTCTTTAATGAATTCTTTCTCATTGTTATTATTTCCTTTCAGATAATTTAAAATATAGATTTATTTTTTTAGACAGCCGCCGTATCGACGGCTGTCAGCGGGGACTTTTAATTAACCAAGAACGATATCCCAGAGCTTTGAAGGATCATTCTTTGAAAGTTCTTCGTACTCTGTTGTTGAGCCCTTAGCATAGAATGTAAGGATTGAAGATGCGTCTGTAGCATCCATAAGTCTGTCTGCCTTTTCAGCAAATCTTGAGAACTTATCCTTTGAATCGAGGTCAATATTTACATCACTGAGGAATGCAGCAAAGCTGTCATAAATTGATGAAGGTGTTACAGCAAGCTCACTGCCTGAAAGAATTGTGTTAGTTGCATCATTGTCATTAACTGATGTCTTAGCATAGTATGTAAGAACATCTGAAGCATCAGTACCATCTACAACGTTATCAAGGTTTGCATCGCCCTTAACACCGATGTATACTTCAACTGTAGCTACATTTCTTTCTGCATCAAGAAGGAGATTACCCTTTGTGAGAATCTGCTTGCCATTGTCATCAAGAATATCTTCGCCGTTATAAACTACATCTACATCGTATACAAATGATGTGTTTTCCGGCTTGTATGTGCTTTCAGGTGTTGCTGTACCGAAACCTACAGAAGAAGTGATATCCTTAACTGTCTTGAATTCCTTATAATCAATGTGTGTGCCGTCTTCAAGATCATAGCCCCATGCATAAACGATGTTGAGGTATGCACTCTTGATCTGGTTTGCATCGAATGAATCTTCTACATTGAGGTAGAAACCAGGCTGCTTTTCAAGTTCAACATATACTGACTTAACAGCTGTTGTTGTTACAGCGCCTTCTGGAATTGTTGATGTTGTTGTATCGCCTGAACC
>JAKSQU010000038.1 GCA_024403965.1 Ruminococcus sp. | reverse complement strand
GAAGAAGAAACTGAAACTGCAGAAGAAACAGAAGAAGTCGAAGAAGAAACTGAAATTGTTGAAGAAACAGCAGAAGAACCCGAAAAGAAGAAAAAGCGTGGATTCTTCAGCAGACTTTTCGGCAGAAAGGGCAGTGACGAATGATAAAAAAACTCGTTATGGCTACAAACAATGCCAACAAACTGCGTGAGGCAAGAGAAATTCTGTCTCCGCTCGGAATAGAGGTTCTTTCACAGCGTGAGGCAGGCGCAGAATGTGAACCTGATGAAAACGGTACAACATTTGCTGAAAATGCAGTCATTAAGGCAAAGGCTGTATATGAAATTGTAAATCTGCCGACAATAGCTGATGACAGCGGTTTATGCGTTGACGCTCTCGGCGGCAGACCGGGTGTGTATTCCGCAAGATATGCGCCTAAGGGCGAGGAATGTGCAAAACTTCTTGATGAAATGAAGGACATTCCCGATGATAAGCGTCAGGCGGCTTTCAGCTGTACAATTGCTTATATTGATGAAAACACACTGCATACAGTATCAGCTGACTGCAAAGGTAAAATCGGCTATGAGGAAAAAGGTGAAAATGGTTTCGGCTATGACCCTGTTTTCCTTTACGGCGAAAAAACTCTTGCTGAAATGACAGCAGAAGAAAAAAATAAGATAAGTCACAGAGGTGCGGCACTTGAAAAGCTGTACTCATTCCTAAAAGAAAGAAACGGTGATTGAATGTTAACAAGCAAACAGAGAGCATATCTTCGTGGTATTGCATCAACATATGAAACTATCTATCAGGTAGGCAAAAGCGGTGTAACCGAGGCAATGTGCAAGGATATATCCGAGGCACTCCGCAAGAGAGAACTTATCAAGCTCAGAGTTCTTGAAAATTCAGGATGGACAGCAAGAGAGGCGGCAGACGCTGTTGCTGAAATGACAGGTGCAGACGTTGTACAGGTTATCGGCACAAAGTTTGTGCTTTTCAAGCGCAATGAAAAAGAACCTGTAATCGAGAATATTCCAAAGGCAAAGTAATGCGTATCGGCATTTACGGAGGAAGCTTTAATCCTGTTCATAACGGACATATTCACCTTGCACAAACGGCTGTGCGTGACTTTTCACTTGATGTGCTTTACCTTATGCCGTCAAAGATTTCACCGCACCGTTCATCTGATGAATATGCGGCAGAAGAAGACAGACTTGAAATGCTCAGACTTGCCTGTGAGAACATAAAAGGTCTTGAGGTAAGCGACTATGAGATAAAAAGTGAACGTGTAAGCTATACGATTTATACAATCGAGCATTTTCGTGAGCTTTATCCCGACGATGAGCTTTTTCTTGTTGTCGGAAGTGATATGCTCCTTTCATTCGATAAATGGTACCGCTTTGAAGATATACTTTCAAATGCTGTACTGTGCGCAGTTTCGAGAAAAAACGGCGATAATGACGAACTGAAAAGAAAAGCTGAAAAGCTGTCAGGGTATGGCAGAGTGCTTGTTTCTGAAACTGAGGCGGTTGAGGTTTCTTCGACAGAGATAAGAAAAAAAATAGAAAAAAATCTTGATTATACTTGCTATCTTAATAAAAATGTAGTACAATATATAGTGCAAAAGGGATTGTATACTGCAAAAGGGGATACTGATACTGACATTAATGAGGTGAGTTTAATGCAATATGATCCTGATGACAAAAAGAAATATCTGAAAGAACACCTTTCAGCAAAGCGTTATCAGCATTCGCTGAATGTAGCCGCAGAGTGCAAAAAGCTTGCAGTTAAATATGGTGAAGATCCTGACAAGGCTTATTTTGCAGGTTTACTGCATGATATCTGCAAGGAACTTCCCGACGATGAACTTAAAGCAATGGTTGAGACAAGCGGATATGCAGTATGCAGAGAAGAGCTTGAAACAAAATCTTTGTGGCACGGCATTGCAGGTGCATATTTCATAAAGACAAATTTCGGAATTGAAGACATAGATATACTCAATTCCGTAAGATTTCATACAGTCGGCAGAGCAGGTATGACAAGACTTGAAGAAATAGTCTATCTTGGAGATCTTGTTTCGGCTGACAGAGATTATAAGGGCGTTGAAAAAATGCGAAAGCTTGTTTATACAGATCTGGACAAGGCTATGCTTGAGGCACTTATTTTCTCGATAAGAAGTGTAATAAAGAAAGGCGGAGTTATTCCCGATGCAACATCAGAGGGATACAATTTCTACACACGTCTGCAAAAGAAAGAAAAGAACAGCTCAGATCTGAAGAGGGCATCTAAATGACAGATAAAAAAGTTTTGGAAGACAACAGCAGCGAATATCACGGAAGATATGAGGCTGAACCTGTCGAAAAGCCTTTGGAATACAAGGGCAGATATGAGGCAGAGGAAATTTCAGAAGATACACTTCCCCGTGAAAATGAAGAAGTAAAGACATATCAGGGCAGATATGCATCTGATGTGGATAATTCATATAAAACTGACAGTGTTACAGAACATGAGGATTTCTACAGGGCAAAGCATGATGCAGGTTCAATGAGACCGGCTGTTGAAATTGCTCCTGCACCTCCGGCAGACTACGGCGATGGTGCTGATGCATCTGAAATAATTGCAAGAAGTCTTAAGAAAGCCGATGAAAAGGTGAAAAAGGAAAGAAGAATGGCTGAAACGCAGAAAAGAAGAAATTCCAAGGGCAGAACTAATTCTGCAAACGGCAGAAAGGGTACTGCAAAAAAACAGCCGTCAAGGAAAAGAAAAAAGCAGAAGAATACAAAAGCAGACCATATCACAAAGGCTGTTTCAATAGTAACAAGTCTTGTGCTTGTGTTTGCACTTCTCCTTAATATGCCTGTACTTCTGTATAAGAAATCAGGACAGCCGGACGAAAGAGTTTCAGTAGTAAATTATTTCAGAAGATGGCAGCCTACAGTTAATATAGAGGGACAGCTTAACAAGAATACAATGGACTTAAAGCTGAATACTGATGTTATTGAAAATGAGTATACAGACGGTCTTGATTTGCCGCAGCTTGTTGAAGGACAGTATTCTGTACTTTTCATCGGATTTGACGAAAGCCGAATGCTTACAGACGTTGTATGGGTATGTGAGTTCGATATAGGAAACGGACAGCTTAACATTTTACAGGTTCCCCGTGACCTTGCTGTACCTGACTATACAAACAGCATTACAACAAAGTTCAACAGCATCTATACAGAGGGTGATTATTACGTCAGTCCACCTATACAGCGTGTAGTAAATGCGGTACAGGACAATTTCGGGATTCCGATTGATGCCTATATCACAACATCATGCTTTGATATTGCAAGCATGGTAGACCTTATAGGCGGTATACCTATGCACGTTGAAAATGAGATTATGTATGAGGCTGACAAGATAATTCCTGCCGGTGATGTTGTATTGAACGGCGCACAGGCAGAATGGTTCGTTCGTTTCAGACGTTTATGGACAGAGGGCGACATCGGACGTATGCAGAATCAGCGTAAATTCATGGCGGCGGCAATGCAGAAACTTCTCAGCATAGTCAAGGACGAGGGCAGAACAAAACTTTATGGTTATCTGAACACAATTTATCAGAATGAATGGCTTGCTACAAACATGAGTATCGGTGACCTTGGAAAGCTTGCAGATTTTGCATCAACACTCCATATGGAAACTGTAAAGGTGAATATGGTGCCCGGTGAAGGCGCAAAGTATCTTGCAGAAGACGGAATGGAATATGATATCTATTCAGTTCACAAGTACGCAGCAGTAACCATGCTTAATCAGAATTTCAGACCATATCAGCAGCCGTTAAAGCTTGATGACGTGGCACTTGTAGAGTATATAACAGATTACAACTACAGAATATACGATGACACAGGAATGACACTTGACGCTGTTGAAAAGGCAGAAGAGCCTGAGCGACGCAACGATATTCAATGATTCACGCTCACGCTCGCAAGCTCGCTGCATTCTCTGCGAAAGAGAAATCTGCTTTCGCTCGCTTTTATTAAATACGGACTTGTAATTAAAATTAATACAGAAAGAAGGATAATATGACACAGCAGGAAAGACTTGAACTTATCATAAGAACACTTGACCTGAAAAAAGGTGAAGATATACAGGCACTTAAAATCGGTGACCTTACAATTCTTGCCGATTACTTTGTAATTGTAAACGGTACAAGCAACACTCACGCAAGAACTCTTGCAGATGAAGTTGAATTTCAGCTTTCACAGAAGGGCATTGAGCCTGAAAGACGTGAAGCAGACACAGGCAACACATGGATAATTCTTGATTATGGTGATATCATCATTCATGTTTTCTACAAGGAAACAAGAAATTTCTACAAGCTTGAAGGCGTATGGGCAGACGGCGAGCAGATTGATATCAGCGAATATCTTATAAAGGAATGATTTGATGAATTTCAGTAATTCAAAGGGCGGAAAGCTCATTACAGGAATTGCAGTCTATTCTGTTGCAAAATGTATACTGAACATGATTTTGGGCGGATTTTCACTAAGCAGTCTGCTGCTTGCGCTTGCATTTGCGGCATTTCTGTTTGTTCCCGTGAAATATGTGAATTACATTGCGGCGGCAATTCTTGCTTTTATTGCTGTAAGTCATTTGCCTGCAAATATATCAAACATCGGTTCAAACTGGATTTATCTTGCTGAAGGTGTGATTGATATAATCTGTGCGGTGCTCCTTGTGACTAACAGTGACATAAAGGAAAACTATAGTAAAGATATCAAAATAAGTTAAAGGAATGATATAAATGAAAAGATATGATTTTAAAGCTGTTGAAAGCAAATGGCAGAAGTACTGGGATGAACATGGTACATTCAAGGCATCAGATGATTTCAGCAAAAAGAAATTCTACAGCCTTGTAGAATTCCCTTATCCGTCAGGTCACGGTATGCACGTTGGTCACATCAAGGCATACTCAGGACTTGAAGTAGTAAGCAGAAAAAGACGTATGGAAGGCTACAACGTTCTTTTCCCTATCGGATTTGACGCATATGGTCTCCCTACAGAAAATACAGCTATCAAGGATAACATTCATCCGAGAATAGTAACAGACAGAAACATCGAAAAGTTCACAAATCAGCTTAAAACAGTAGGTTTCTCATTTGACTGGTCAAGAGTTGTTGATACAACAGAAGAAAGCTACTACAAGTGGACACAGTGGATTTTCCTTAAGATGTTCGAGAATGGTCTTGTATTCAGAGACAAGACAAGCGTAAACTACTGCCCAAGCTGTAAGGTTGTTCTTTCAAACGAAGATTCACAGGGCGGTAAGTGTGACGTATGCCACAGTGATATTATCCAGAAGACAAAGGAAGTATGGTATCTCCGTATCACAGAATACGCAGACAAGCTCCTTCAGGGACTTGAAGAAGTTGACTATCTCCCTAACGTAAGACTTCAGCAGGAAAACTGGATAGGCAAGTCAACAGGTGCATTTGTTAACTTCAAAATCAAGGAGCAGGACGAAAAGCTCCGTATTTACACAACACGTCCTGATACACTCTATGGTGTAACATTCATGGTTATTGCACCTGAACATCCTATGATTCAGAAATACAGAGACAGCATTTCAAATATCGACGCACTTGACGCATACAAGACAGAATGTGCAAAGAAGAGCGAATTTGAGAGAACTCAGCTTGTCAAGGACAAGACAGGTGTTAAGATTGAAGGTCTTACAGCAATCAATCCTATCACAAACAAGGAAATTCCGATTTACATTTCAGACTATGTAATGATGGGATACGGTACAGGTGCTATCATGGCTGTACCTGCACACGATACAAGAGACTATGATTTCGCTAAGAAGTTCGGTATTGACATTATCGAAGTAATCAAGGGCGGAGACATTACTAAGGAAGCATACACAGGCGAAGGCGAACTCGTAAACTCAGGCGAACTCAACGGCATTTCAAACAAGAAGGATGCTATTGCAAAGATGCT
Organism: Ruminococcus sp.; assembly: GCA_024403965.1. Classification (GTDB taxonomy): domain Bacteria; phylum Bacillota; class Clostridia; order Oscillospirales; family Ruminococcaceae; genus Ruminococcus. Next base: position 10,017 of record JAKSQU010000038.1, on the reverse strand, counting down.
TGAAGTACTCGACAAGCTCGGATGCGGTGAAAAGGGTGTACAGTTCAAGATGAAGGACTGGGCATTCAACAGACAGCGTTACTGGGGCGAACCGGGTACAGACGGCGAAAGTCCGCTTGCAAAGAATGACAGCTTTGTAAACTGCAAGTGCCCTAAGTGTAACAAGGATGCAAGACGTGAAACTGATACAATGCCGCAGTGGGCTGGTTCATCATGGTACTTCCTTCGTTACTGTGATCCTAAGAATGACAATGAATTCGCATCACAGGAAGCACTTAAGTACTGGATGCCTGTTGACTGGTATAACGGCGGTATGGAGCACGTTACACGTCATATGATTTACAGCCGTTTCTGGCATAAGTTCCTTTATGATCTCGGACTTGTTCCTACATCAGAGCCATATGCAAAGAGAACAGCACAGGGACTTATTCTCGGACCTGACGGCGAAAAGATGTCAAAGTCAAGAGGAAATGTAATTGACCCTAACGATGTTGTTGAAGAATACGGCGCAGACGTTCTCAGACTTTACGTTCTCTTTATGGGTGACTACGAAAAGGCAGCACCATGGAGTGAATCAAGCATTAAGGGATGCAAGCGTTTTGCAGACAAGGTATGGGGACTTCAGGATATCGTAACAGATGAAGAAGGCTACAGCGACAAGCTTGTTTCAGCATTCCACAAGACAATCAAGAAGGTAACAGAGGATATCGAGGCAATGAAGTTCAATACCGCAATTGCTGCAATGATGTCACTCATTAATGAAATATACAATGTCGGCAGTATCACAAAGGGTGAACTCGGTGCATTTGCAATCATGCTTTATCCATTCGCACCGCACGTTGCTGAAGAAATGTACAGCTCAGTATTCGGCAAGGTTCTCAGCGAACAGGAATGGATTACATATGATGAGGCACTCTGCAAGGATGATACAATTGAAATCGTTGTACAGGTAAACGGCAAGCTCAAGGCTAAGCTCAATATTGCTGTTGATGCTGACAAGGATTCTGTAATTGCACAGGCTATGGCTGATGAAAAGGTCAAGGAAGCTACTGACGGCAAGAATATTGTAAAACAGATATATGTACCAAATAAACTTGTTAATATTGTGGCAAAATAACGATTTTATTAAAAAACCAAAAAGGTATTGACATATAATTGTAATCGTGATATAATAATATATATTAAGTTTTGTATATCTGCTGTTATTCAGAGTATGCTGACTACACCTTATGGTGATTAGTTATAGATGTCAAGGGGTTTACTCCTTGTAACCTCTGAACAAGGGAGGGAAAACAAGTGGCAGAAATTCGTGTTGGCAAGAACGAATCTTTAGACACAGCTCTTAAGAGATTTAAGAGATCATGTGCAAAGGACGGAGTTATTGCTGAATATCGTAAGAGAGAGCACTACGAAAAGCCTTCAGTAAAGCGTAAGAAGAAGTCTGAGGCTGCTCGTAAGCGTAAGTATTGATTTACGTTTAATGCAGAATTAGTTGACAAAAGCGGACTTCGGTCCGCTTTTTCATTTTCAACATAATTTAAGGAGAGATATTAATATGAAAAAAATACTTGTAATACACGGACCAAATCTCAATCTTTTAGGTGAACGTGAACCAGGAATATATGGTGATATGAATTTCAATACTCTCAACGAAAATATTGTTAAGAGAGCAAATGAGCTTGGCATGGAATGTGATGTATTCCAGTCAAATCATGAGGGAGCAATCATTGACAAGCTCCACGAGGCAAGAACAGAGTATTTCGGAGTTGTTCTGAATGCAGGCGCATACACACATTACAGCTATGCAATCAGAGATGCAATTGCGGCTGTAAAAATTCCTGTAATCGAGGTTCACATCAGCAACGTTTTCGCAAGAGACGGATTCCGTTCAAACTCAGTAATCGCCCCTGTCTGCAAGGGAAGTATAAGCGGTCTCGGTTATGCAAGCTATTATCTCGGAGTACAGGCTCTCGCAGAGCTTTAAGGTGAACTTATGACAAAGCTTGAGAAACTTTTTGAGATTTTTGAGAGTGCAGACTGCGCACTGATTACATCTGACATAAACAGACGCTATTTCACAGGAATGAAGTCATCCGCAGGAATCGTGCTTGCATTTCCCGACAAAGCGTATCTTCTGATAGATTTCCGATACTTAGAAAAAGCACAGGCAACTGTCACTGATGCGGAAGTAATTGAACTGAAAAAGCTTGTGCCGCAGATTACAGAGCTTTTAAAAAAGCATGATGCAAAATCCATGGCAATTGAGTCTGAAACACTTACAGTAAAGGAACTCAATACATATAAGCATTATTTTACAAACATTAATATAGTCGATGATGACAGCCTTAGTAATTCAATCACAAATCTCAGAATGATTAAGGATGATTACGAGATAGAATGCATACAAAAAGCACAGGATATAGCTGAAAAGTCACTTGCACAGCTTATGCCTTACATCAAAGCAGGAAGAACAGAGCGAGAGGTTTGTCTTGAACTCAACAGACTTATGTTTGAAAATGGTGCGGAAGACCTTTCATTTGATACAATCGTGCTTTCGGGTGTAAATACATCAATGCCGCACGGCGTTCCGTCTGACAAGAAAATTGAAAACGGCGAATTTGTCCTTATTGATTTCGGTGCAGTATACAACGGCTATCACAGTGACATGACAAGAACATTTTGTGTAGGTGAACCTACAGAAGAAATGAAGAAGGTTTATAATGTAGTTCTTGACGCACAGCTTAAAGGACTTGAAAGTGCAAAGGCTGATATAAAGGGCAATGAACTTGACGATGTGTCACGAAAGATAATCGTACAGGCAGGCTATGGCGAATATTTCGGACATTCTCTCGGTCACGGCGTAGGTCTTGAAATTCACGAAAAGCCGAATGCATCACCGAATTACAGACTTTCACTCCCGAAAGGTGCAGTAGTTACAGTAGAACCGGGAATTTATATTGCAGGAAAATTCGGCATTCGTATAGAAGATTTTGTGGTTTTGAACGAAAACGGATGCGATAATTTGACTAAATTTGATAAAAACCTTATAAGTTTGAATTAATATTAAAATAACTATTGCAAAAAATCTTAAAATGTGATAAAATATAGTATACTATATTTATTGAAAAATACGGAGGTATATACAATGATTTCAGCAGGAGATTTCAGAAATGGTGTTACCTTTGAGCTTGATGGACAGGTTGTTCAGGTAATTGAATTCCAGCACGTTAAGCCGGGTAAGGGTGCAGCATTCGTAAGAACAAAATACAAGAATGTTATCACAGGTTCAGTTGTTGAAACATCTTTCAACCCAACAGCTAAGTTCCCTACAGCATTCGTTGAGAGAAAGGATATGCAGTACAGCTATACTGACGGCGATCTTTACTACTTCATGGATCAGGAAACTTATGAGCAGGTTCCGATCAGTGCTGACAAGCTTGGCGACAGCTTCAGATTTGTTAAGGAAGAAATGATTTGTAAGGTTCTTTCTTACAAGGGCAGCGTTTTCGGTATTGAACCACCAAACTTTGTAACACTTCAGGTTACACAGACAGACCCAGGTTTCAAGGGCGATACAGCTACAAATGCTACAAAGCCTGCTATCGTTGAAACAGGTGCTGAGGTTAAGGTTCCTCTCTTTATCGATGAAGGCGAAATGATCCAGATCGATACAAGAACAGGCGAATATATGTCAAGAGCATAATTACTGCTAATTTCTATTTGAGAGGAGGAGCTGAAATGAAGCTTACTGAAAAAATGTCATATTTAAAGGGACTTCTTGATGGCCTTGAAATTGACAATTCAACAAAAGAGGGCAAGGCACTCATTCAGATGGCTGATGTAATGTCAGAGCTCGTACTTTATGTTGAGGATCTCCAGTCACAGATTGATGAATTAACTGAACTCTGCGATATTCTTGATGAGGATCTCGGAGCAGTTGAAGATGATTTCTATGAAGATATCGAATGTGAAGACTGTGACGGCGATTGCGATAACTGCGGCGAAGATGATGATGATTTTGATTTCGACGATGATGACTTCGACGATGACGATGATTTTGACTTCGACGACGATGATGATGAGCTTTACGAGATAACATGTCCGACTTGCGGAGATACAATTCTCCTTGACGAGAACATTATCGAGGATGGTTCAATGAATTGTCCTAACTGTAATGAGCTCCTTGAATTCGATTTCGACGATATATCAATCGAGGATATCGAGGGATTAAACGAAGAAAACGAAGAAGAATCAGAAAAAGAATAATAATAAGGGCGGTCAGAAATATTTCTGACCGCCTTTTATTATCTGAATCTGGATGTTTTATATATAGGCAGCACCGCATATAGCCTAACTGATGACTTTGTACGATGGTGCCTATAGTTTTTTCGTCGGGCAAGCCGAGATAAATAAATACATCTCATCCGTAAAACATCGCTTTGCTTGTTTTACTGCTTTTAAGGGGGACGCTGTCCCCCTCGCACACCCTCTGCCAGAGAGGTCTACACCTCTCCGGACTCTGGTGAGTGGCGGCTTGCGCCGCTTTTATTATTACTTTTATTTTACCACATTTACCAATTCATTGCAAGTAATTTATTTATATAAATAGATTTTTTGCTCATTCTATTGTATTTATGTTCATAATATGCTATAATACTTATTATCATAATATTAGTTTTCAACAGGAGGGATTTTTCATGGCTGGATTTGAAAACCATATCGGCAAAATAGATATTTCAGAAAACTACCTCACAGAAATTGTAACACACGCAGTTACTGACTGTTTCGGTGTTGCAGGTCTCTGCGATATCAGCGTTTTCCGCAGAGCAGTTTCAACATTTACTAAAGGCAAAGCATTCAGGAAAAATAAAGGAGTTCTTATCCGCACAGGCAAGGACGGAGGACTCATAATCGAACTTCATATTAAAGTCAGCTACGGCACAAATATCACTGCCGCAGTTAAAAGCATTATACACAAGGTCAGCTTCTGCGTAGAAGAAGCAACTGAACTTTCCGTAAGCCGTGTAGATGTTTTCGTTGACGAAATGGTTGCATAATTACAGAATTGGAGGAACATACAGAGTGATTAATGGTTCTTTATTAAGAGACGCTGTTATTTCGGCGGCTGTTACTATAAACAACAGAAAAAGAGAGGTTGACGAATTAAACGTTTACCCTGTTCCCGACGGCGATACAGGAACAAATATGTCAATGACAATTACAAATTCAATAAGTGAACTCAAAAGACTTGATAACAAGGTTACAGTATCCGATGTTTCATCAGCCGCTGCATCTGCATTTCTCAGAGGCGCAAGAGGAAATTCGGGTGTTATTCTTTCACTTATTTTCAGAGGCTTTGCAAAAGGTCTTGCAGGACTCGAAGAGGCAGGCTGTGAAGATTTCGCAAACGCTCTTCAGTATGGTGTTGAGGCTGCATACAAGGCTGTAATGAAACCTGTTGAGGGTACAATCCTTACAGTAGTAAAAGCCGCTGCAAACAAAGCTAAGGAAATCTCAAACGAAACAAACGATGAAGTTACATTCTGGAAAGAAGTCTGCGCTGAATGCGAAACTGTTCTTGCTCAGACTACAGAAATGCTGCCGCAGTTAAAGAAAGCAGGCGTTGTGGACGCAGGCGGTATGGGACTTACTATTATTTTCAAGGCTATGACAGATGTATTCGCAGGCGGCAGAATTGCTGAACCTGCTGACAATACAGCAGCCGCAGAGCCTACAGCAGATTCATTCCGTACAGCCGTAAGCGAATACGATGATGATATAAGATTCACCTACTGCACAGAATTCATGCTCGAAAAAGAAGACAGCTCTACTGATTCAAGTTCACTCCGTGCATATCTTGAAACAATCGGTGACTGCGTTGTTGTTGTTGAAGATGATGAAATAATCAAGGTTCATGTACATACAGACAATCCCGGACAGGCAATCACAAAGGCTCTTGAATTCGGACATTTCATAAATGACCCTAAGCCTAAGATTGAAAATATGCGTATTCAGCACGAAAACAAAGTCAAAGACGCTAAGGACGCTATGGACGGCTTTATTCCTGCTGAACCCGAAAAGGAATTCGGATTTGTTGCAGTTGCCGCAGGTCACGGCGTTGAAGCGATGTTCACGGATTTAGGCGCAGATGTTGTTGTAAGGGGCGGTCAGACAATGAATCCGTCTACAGACGATATTCTCCGTGCAATACTTAAAACTCCTGCAAAAACAATTTTTGTTCTTCCTAATAACAAGAACATTATTATGGCGGCTGAACAGGCTGTAAAGCTTACCGACAGAAAGGTATGCGTATTACAGACAAGAACAATTCCGCAGGGAATTTCAGCTATGCTTGCATTTGACGAATCACTCGACCTTGCTGAAAACAGAATTGCAATGACAAAGGCATTTGAAAAGGTTTCAACAGGTCTTATCACATTTGCCGCAAGAAATTCCGAATTTGAAGGACATCAGATTAAGGAAGGCGAAATTCTCGCACTCGACAACGGCAAGCTTTCATTCACAGAAAAGGATATCAACAAGGCGGCTGTCAAGCTTACAAAGAAGCTTGCAAAGGGTGATGTAAGCTACGTTACACTTATCTATGGCGCAGATGTCACAGAAGAAAGTGCCGAAAAGCTACAGCAGACAATTCAGTCAAAGCTCAGCGACAAGATTGAAGTTATGCTTGTTAACGGCGGTCAGCCTGTTTACTACTATATTATTTCAGCTGAATAATAGCGAAAAAATAAAACCGTCAGACACATTTTCGTCTGACGGTTATTTTTATTACTTCTTTGCCGGGTCACCGAGTCTGCCGAAATACAGCTCAGCATATTCTCTGTATTCACTGCGGAAGGTTTCATCATTTTCCTTTACATCATGGCGGTATTCGTGAAGATTCTTTTCGCCTGTTGTTTCAATGATACATCCTGCAATATTTGAACAGTGGTCTGATATACGTTCAAGGTTTGTGAGAATATCCTGGAAAATATATCCGAGTTCAACAGTACATTCACCGTTCTGCAAACGGCGGATATGTCTGTTTTTAAGCTCTGTGCTGAGATTGTCAACAACTTCTTCAAGCGGTTCAACCTTATGTGCAAGCTCATAGTCGTGCTTTACATAAGCTTCAAATGCCTTGCTGATATTTTCAGTAATCGCATCTGAAATAATTCTGATTTCTTCAACGCATTCATCAGAGAACTTTATTCCCTTATCGTGCATTTCCTGTGCTGATTCAACAAGATTAACAGCGTGGTCTGAAATTCTTTCAAAGTTGCCTACGCAGTGCATCATTCTTGCTACGATATGTGAATCGTTTTCACTGACACTGCTCTTTGAAATCTTCATAAGATAATTGTTTGCAGTATCTTCATATCCGTCGATAACATCTTCATTTTCAACAATCTGATCGGAAACTTCCTTGTCATAGTCAATAAGGTTACTGAGTGCAGATACAATTGTTTCCTTAGTAAGATCAGCCATTTCACATGTTGCGCCATAGCAGGTATTTACAGCAACTGCAGGAGTTTTAAGAAGGATTTCGTCAAGACCCTTGAGCTTTTTAACCACTTCGTCTTCCATGTCGTTTTCGCTGTCACGGACAATCATGTAAGCAAGCTTAACAAGCTTGTCTGAGAAAGGAAGAAGAATAATTGTGATTATAAGATTAAAAAGTGTGTGCATTACAGCAATTCCGACATATCCTACAGACTTGTCCCATATAGCGAAATTGAAAATCTGCTGAAGAATAAGTACAACAGGAAGAAGAATGATAACACCGATAATCTTTACTGCAATGTGTATGCATGCAACTCTCTTTGCACTCTTTTTAACACCGATACTTGAAATAAGTGCAGTAACGCATGTACCGATATTAAGTCCCATTACAATAGGAAGTGCCATGCCGTAAGTAAGTACGCCTGTCTGTGAGAAAGACTGAAGAATACCGATAGATGCGGCTGAACTCTGTACAACACCTGTAAATCCTGCACCTACGAGTACACCTAAGAAAGGATTTTTAAATGCTGTGAGAATGCTCTGAAATTCTTCAGACTCAGCAAGCGGCTTAACAGAGTCAGACATGAATGTCATACCTGTCATGAGTACAGCAAAGCCTACGAGAATACAGCCGATATCCTTTTTCTTGTTCTGCTTTGACATCATAATGAAGATTGTACCGATAAGAGCAACAAGCGGAGCAAATGAAGTAGGCTTTAACATTTTAAGCCATACACTTCCGCCGTCTTCAACACCTGCAAGGCTGAGAAGCCACGCTGTGAGAGTTGTTCCGACATCAGAACCGAAAAGTACACCGACAGTCTGTTCAAGCTGCATGATGCCCGAGTTTACAAGACCTACAAGCATAACTGTCATAGCAGATGATGACTGAATAGCGATTGTAATACCCATACCGAGCAGAATACTCTTGAATTTATTTGAAGTCATCTTCTTTAAAGCAACTTCAAGCTTACCGCCTGTAAGCTTTTCAAGACCTGTAGACATTACATTCATTCCGTAAAGGAAGAAAGCAAGTCCGCCGAGAAGGGTAAAGATATTGAAAATTGAAAAACCTGTGCCCATTTTACACAAACATCTCCTTGTTTTAGCGGATAACCGCAGATAATGAGAGTAATCGCTCTCATGATTATATTATATCATTACATTTTACATAGTCAAGGAAATCGGCAATTGTTTAACGCAGATTTAACATGCGACCATTCGACAAAACTTTTTCTTGACAAAGATATGACGATGTGATATAATATCAATAGAGCGTTTTTCTGCGCTGTAAGAATTAGGCATTAATTCCGAAATATAGATGTGCGGGCCCTGTGCAACAAAGCCCCGTGAACCATGTCAGGCGGGAGACCGAGCAGCATTAAGCGGATTGTTTTGTGTGCCGCAGCCAGCCTGCACATCTATGTTCCGGAATTTTTCTTTTAGGGGATATCAAAATGACTTTATTCTTATCACTTTTATGGATGCGAACAAAGAGAGTTCTTCTTTGCTCAAAAAAATCAATCGTTCCGTCACTTGCTGTAACATCAGCCGTTACATTTGTATATCTGCTGAGTCAGATTATCATCGGTTCTTACAGCGAAATACCTGTTAAAAAGCTCTTAGGCATTATTACAGTATGCTTTGCGGCTGCATTTTATATTACGCTTGCCGTAAAGACTGCACGATACAAGGGCGCTGTTTTCCACCGATTTGACGAAAATATCGTTGATGATGCTTTCACAGGAATGAATAAAAAGTCTGCTGTCTTTGAAAAGGGCATGGAAATTCTCGCAGACGGATACTACGGCTCTGCACTTGAAGTTTTCGTGGAAATTGATGAAGACACACTTTCCGTAAAAGAAAAAGCTGTCCTTGATTTTTACAAGGCAAGATGCTATGACAGTATGGACTGGAAACCTAATGCAATAATATGCTATAACAAGGCTGCTGAAAACGGACTTGATATTCCGGAGCTTAATATTTTCCTTGCAAGATGCTATTCAGAAAACGGCAATATGGAAAAGGCTCTTGAAATCTGCACATCTCTCATGGATAAAAACGAAAAGTACAGCCATCGTATGCGCTATGAAATAGGCAGAATGTACCTTAAGCTCAACGAAGGCGCAGAAGCTCTGAGATGGTTCAGCGAATCAATAGAAAAGCATGAATGCTATGCAGATTCTCTCGGCGGTGCAGCTGTCGCCTATACACTATTAGGAAAAATCAAAGATGGAGAAGAATATTATAAAAAGGCTCTCCTGAACGGCATTGCCAATCCGGAAAGCTTTACAAATTACTATAAAAGCATCCAGGCGGCTATTATGCTTGAATCGCATATGAGCTGATTTTGTTATATTATTACGAACATATAAGACAAAGCGAAAGCGTTTCATTAAAATAAGGTAAATTTCCCGTAAAACATCGCTTTGCTTGTTTTACTGCTTTTTAGGGGGACGCTGTCCCCCTCGTACACCCCCTGCCAGAGAGGTCTACACCTCTCTGGACTCTGGT
>JAKSQU010000037.1 GCA_024403965.1 Ruminococcus sp. | reverse complement strand
GCGCAAGCGGACTTGATGTAGGTCTTCCTGACGGACAGATGGGTAACTCAGAAGTAGGTCATACAAACATCGGTGCAGGCAGAATTGTATATCAGATGCTCGTTAAGATTTCAAAGGATATCAAGGACGGCACATTCAACAACAACAAGGCAATTCTTGCTGCAATGGAAAACTGCAAGGCAAAGAACAGTGCACTTCACCTTATGGGACTTCTTTCACCAGGCGGTGTACACAGCCATATGGAGCACCTTTACGGTATAGTTGAAATGGCTAAGAAGAATGGTCTTGACAAGGTATACATTCACGCATTCCTTGACGGCCGTGACGTACCGCCATCATCTGCAGCAGAGTACATGGAAGAAGCAGTTGCAGAGCTTGCAAAGATTGGTGTAGGTAAGATTGCAACAATCTCAGGCAGATTCTACGCAATGGACAGAGATAATGCATGGGACAGAGTTGAAAAGGCATATTCAGCACTCGTTTATGGCGAAGGTGTAAAGGAAACTGATCCTGTACAGGCAATTAAGAATTCTTATGCAAACGAAGTTACAGACGAATTTATGCTCCCGACAGTAATTGAAGGCGGTGAGTCAATCAAGGCTGATGACAGCGTAATCTTCTTCAATTTCCGTCCTGACAGAGCAAGACAGATAACACGTTCATTCGTTGACCCTGAGTTCAGCGGATTTGAGAGAAAGAACGGTTTCTTCCCACTCAATTTCGTATGTATGGCTCAGTATGATGCAACAATGCCAAACGTATCTGTAGCATACCCACCTGAACAGCTTACAATGACAATGGGCGAGTATCTTTCAAAGCTTGGCAAGACACAGCTCAGAATTGCAGAAACACAGAAGTATGCACACGTTACATTCTTCTTCAACGGCGGTGAAGAAAAGCAGTTTGAAGGTGAAGACAGAATTCTTATCAAGTCACCTGATGTTCCTACATTTGACTTAAAGCCTGAAATGAGCGCATACGAAGTATGTGACGCTGTAGTTGAGGCTATCAATTCAGATAAGTATGATGTAATCATTCTTAACTATGCAAACTGTGACATGGTAGGTCACACAGGTATTTTTGATGCCGCAGTTAAGGCTGTAGAGGCAACTGATGAATGTGTAGGCAGAATGGTTGATGCTATTCTTGCAAAGAGCGGTGCCGCACTCATCACAGCAGACCACGGTAATGCTGACAAGATGATGGAACCTGACGGAAGTCCGTTCACAGCACATACAACAAATCCTGTTCCGCTTATCGCAGTAGGTGTAGACGGTGAACTCACAGAAGGCGGCGTGCTTGCTGACCTTGCACCAACAATGCTTGATATTATGGGCGTACCACAGCCTGCTGAAATGACAGGAAAGTCACTTCTCAAGAAGTAATTACACAAGGCTGACATTTATCCCGTCAAAGTCTGATAACAGGGTTTGACGGGATTTTTATTAAAAACGGAGCATATTTAATGACAAAAAGAATAAGATTAATAATAGCCGCAGTAGTGTTTCTCGTGATAATTTCAGCGATATCATGCATTTTCTTATTCAGACCAAGTGAAAGCACGATTGTTGAAATAGTTGAAAACAACAAGGTGACAGCAACGCTTGACTTATCAGAAGAAACAGACCGAACATTCATAATAAAGTGTGAAGGCGGATATAATGAAATTAAGATTGAAAACGGACAAATCTGTATAACAGATGCAGATTGTCCTGACAAAACCTGTGTAAAAACGGGATATCTGCGCTCGGAAAGTGTACCGATTGTATGTCTTCCGCACAGACTTGTTATACGTTTTGCAGAATGAAAGGGGATAAGCTGATGAAAAAAATACTGACACTTATAACAGCAATGCTGATGACATTGATAATGACAGGCTGTACAATGACGGAAATACCGACAAAAACTACAGTACATCAGATTGAAGTACCGCCTAAAATGATGTTTCTCGGAGATTCAATAGCCGCAGGCTATGGACTTGAAGGATATGCATATGGTGATAATTACAATTGCAAATCATATTCAAATATACTCAGAGAGAAATATGAACATGAACTTGCAGACGAATGCGGACACAAAATGATAAATAAAGCCGTTTCGGGAGCAACATCAGCAGATTTTCTTGAACTGCTGAAAAGCGGAGAACTTGACAGTGACTTAAAAACAAGTGATGCAATAGTAATCAGCATAGGCGGAAACGATTTGCTTGGAATACTTTTTGATTTTTTAAGAAGTCTTGGTTTTTCGGAAGAAAGCGGAGAATTTAACACAAGTGAAATGAATATATTCAGTGCCGCCGCAGCGTTTCTCACAATGGATTCAGATATGAATAATGCACTTACAGGTTTTGAAACAAATCTGAAAGAAATAGCAGACATACTGAATGAGAAAACAAATGGTGAAATTTACATACAGACATTATATGACCCACTTGAATATTTTGCTGATTTCAAGAAGGTTACAGAATTTTCAGAAGAAAAAATCGGACGTTTCAACAGCATAATAAAGGAAAACTCACAGGGAAAATACAGTGTACTTGATGTTGCGGCAGAATTTAAAGGCAAAGCAGGAGAACTTACAACAATAAGCAAATTTGATATTCACCCTAACCCAAAGGGACATGAAAAAATATCAGAGATAATCGACAGAACATTCAGAGCAAAAGGCTTTACATACACAACAAGTGAAACAGGTGAGAGACAGCTTACCGCAGAAGGAAAAACAGCAATTTTCGGAATAATAGCACTTGTATTATTACTGTTCATTACTGCTATAGTCTTATTATTGAGAAAAGGAAAAAATAATAATGCGGCATAGGACAAAGCTAACCATATAAAGCTGAAAAAATGCAAAAAAATGCACCGTACTATCGGGAGAGTACGGTGCTTTGCTATATCCCGAAGAATCGGAAAAGCAATAAAAATATATAAGAGTGGGGGAAATAAGCATTAATCAGCACAGCTGTCTGTAACTGCAGAAGCAATTGTATCTGACGGCGGCAGAGGAGTGCCGACAGCATGTGGAGGAACTTCTGCAGGAGACTGACTGTGTATATCAGGATAACTGAACTTTAGTTCAGAATCGTGATGGACCTCATTTAAATCAGAATTTTTATCAGAATTCTCATTTGCATGAGGAGGGGGGGCAATGTTATCATCAGGGAAATGCTCATCATGAACAGGCTTTTCAGCGTTGTGACCATGTTCAACAGGAGGCTTTTCCTCGTTGTTTTCCATATTGTTTTCGTGATTTACAGGCGGCTTTTCATTCTCGTGAACAACAGGCGGCACAGGAATATTTTCTGTAACCACAGGTTTCTTATCGTTATTCACAACAGGCGGAACAGCCGGAATCTTATCATTCTTAACAGGCGGAACAGCCTCAGTCTTTTCATCATGAACAGGTGGTTTAACCTTTTCATCATTCGGAACAGGTGGCTTGACAGGATTTATTTCTGTCTCTTTATCCTTTTTAGGAACAGGATGTTCATCATGCTTATGAACATCTACTTTTATCTTCAAATCAGAAATGCCGTTTTCAAGTTCTGATTTATAGCTGTTGAAAACCTCAGATTTAGGAGCAGAAATGTATAAATCAACAGTATCACCATCATTGACAATACCTTTTGACATTTCAAGTTCAAGAATTTCATTTGCAACAGTAAGCATATCTTTACTTGAACCGCTGTATTCTTTCAGCAGTTCTTTGCCGTATTCAGAATCGCTTGAAATTGAGATAACCTCACCTTTTTTATTAAGTCCCATCTGAATATCAGTTCCTGTAGAAAGCAGTACAGTAGAACAGGTTTTATAGTTTTTAGCATAATAACCGTAACCCGTACCGCCGATAAGTAAAAGACAAGCCGCAGCCGCAGCAAATCTTGTAATAATGAAATTCTGTCTTTTAGCAGAAGAATTATCTTCATTAAGAATAACAGGATTTGTAACAGTCTGACCGACTGAATAATGCAGATTGGCAGCTGTTACAAAACGGGAAGATTCATCCATTAATACAGCATAAGCCTCATGACATTCCATAACCATATATTTCATGTTCTTACCTCCCTTTAAGTACCTGCATAATATGACCACGCATTATTTCGTAACCATTAGTGCAAATAAGCAAAACAGCAACGAGATAGCGTCTGTGTCTTTCAAGTGATTTTCTTTCAACGTCAGCGCCGTCAGCGAGTTTAGCAAGCGGAACTCTTTTAGTTCTGAGAAATTCATCAAGAATTTCGGGATTATTTCTTGCATAGCGGACAGCCTTCTGACATATTTCAAGAGTACGCTGTTGTTTCGGAGAATTTTCAGCAACATCGGACATAGAAACACCGAATTCTGTCATCTGAGCAGAAAGTTCAGCAATTTCGTTTCGTGTAGCCTCTCTTATTTCGTTTTCGCTGTACTCATCATGGTCATCCTGTATTGTTTCGATAAGTCCGTCTTTTTCATCATCTGAACTATCGAGAGAAATCTGACCTTTGTTCTTTTTTTCTTTTCTGTAGTTATCGATAAGTCGGTTTTTAATCTGCAAGGCGGCGAATTTAAGAAAAGAGCCTTTAAGCCTTGAATAATTTCTGACAGCCTCATAGAAAGCGAACATAGCAATGCTTAATTCATCGTCACTTTCGTCGGGCGGACGTTTCAGAAATTTAGAAGTTTCCGATTTTATGAAAGGCATATAAGCCGAAATGAGTTCATCAGCCTTACGACTGTCATTTTTTGCGGCAATAACCTGTTCGATAATCTGATGCGCATCAGAATTCACATATGTCACCTCCGAAAATCATTCCGTCAGTAGTACTAATGACAGAATACGCAGACACTTTAAAAAAAACGGGGTATCTGCGAAAATTTTTTTGAAAAAAAGAAAAACAGTAATATCTGCTTTAATTTTACCATAGATAAACCGACTTGGTCAAGGAAGATTGACAAACTGTAACTATTGTGATAAGATATTGTAAGAAACCATGAAAGAGAGAAAAGCAATGACAAAAATTGACTTGATAACAGGAATACTCGGCTCGGGAAAAACCACATTCATAAAAAAATACGCTAAGTATCTGATTGAAAAAGGAGAGCGCATAGCAATTCTTGAAAACGATTTCGGAGCAGTAAATATAGATACGGTAATGTTACAGGAATTGAAATGCGAAAACTGTACCATAGAAATGATAATGGGCGGCGGCGACCATGACTGTCATCAGCGCAGATTCAAAACACAGCTTATTTCACTCGGAATGCAGAATTACGACAGAGTAATAGTAGAGCCGTCGGGCATATTTGACATGGACGAATTCTTTGATATACTGTATGAATCACCGCTTGACAGATGGTACAGCACAGGAAATGTAATAGCTGTAGCCGAGTCGGACCTTGAAGAAGAAATGACAGAGCAAATGGAATATCTTTTTGCATCGCAGATAGCCGACAGCGGAAAAATAATAGTCAGCAAACTCACAGAAGAAATGTCAAAGGATGAAATCAAACAGAAAATCACCACACACGCAAATCGTTCACTTGAAAAAATCGGCTGTGACCGCAGGATAAGCGAAAAAGATATAATAGCAGAAAAATGGGATGAATTAAGTGAATCCGACTATGAAAAAATCCTGTCATGCGGATACAGAAATTCGAGATATATCAAAAAATACAGTGCCGATGATATAAACAGCGGAGTACATTATTTCATGAACATCTGTTTTGAAGAGAGTGAAACCGAGCATATAATAGATGAAATAATGAATGATGAAACCTGTGGAAAAATCTACAGAATAAAAGGAACTCTGCCATGCAGAAACGGAAAATGGCAGAGAATAAATGCGGCACAGGAAAAAATCGGAATGTCAACAGCCGAAGAAGGACAGCCCGTACTTATAGTGATAGGGGACAGCCTTGACAAATCGCAGATTGACAGCCATATCCGAAAATACAATACCGACGAAAACTATATATTCATATAAAACAAACGGCTGATACTTTTCGGTATCAGCCGTTATCATTTAAAAATGATTATTCAATAGTAACCTTTTTCATAACCTGTGGTTCAAGCGGCTTGTCAGCGTAATCAGTAGCACATTCAGCGATTTCGTCAACAACATCCATACCGTCAACAACCTTGCCGAAAGCGGCATAATTGCCATCAAGGTGCGGAGCATCTTCATGCATAATGAAGAACTGTGAACCTGCTGAGTTAGGCATCATAGAACGAGCCATTGAGAGAACGCCTCTTGTGTGCTTAAGGTCATTCTTAACGCCGTTTGAAGAAAATTCGCCCTTGATATTCCAGCCAGGACCGCCTGTACCTGTGCCGTTAGGACATCCGCCCTGAATCATGAAACCAGGGATAACTCTGTGGAAAGTAAGACCATCATAGAATCCCTGTTTAACGAGCTTTTCAAAGTTTTCGCAAGAGATAGGAGCAATCTCAGGATAAAGCTCAATGCTGATTTTTTTACCGTTTGCCATTTCGATGATAACCATAATAAAAACCTCCGTTAATACATCTCAATAATAATTTTTGTTGGTATTTCTATACTGTCTATATCAATAGTAGTATATCCGTAATCATCCTGCTGTTCAGAAGTGGTAGTAGTATGTCTTTCCTCATAAGCCTCAAGGATAGACAATTCCTTAGTAGTAACAGCCTCAGTAACTTCTTCTGTGGTAGTAATCGGAACAGTAGCCACAACGTTGCCGAGCATATTTGTAACTTCCTCATAATCTTTTTCAGTAACAGTTTCTGCATCAGTTTCGTAAACGTAGTATGAATCATCATTCTGATAAGGATAATCGGTGTTATCGTTATAGAAAGTAGTAGACTTAGGTCTTTTAGATACAGATTGTTTATTAGTTTTGCTGATATCCTCAGCACAGGATTTACCTGCAGCAATAACAAGCACAGCCGCAAGAACAGCAAGAACGATAGCCGACACTCTGCTTATTTCCAAATTACGCACCCCCGTTTTGAAAAAAGTAACACATATATTATATCGCATTTTTGTGGTTTTGTCAATAAAAACGTATTCGTCAGATACTGTCTCCACAGTATAAAACAATTGTATTTGTATAAATTCAACCACTTTTCCATATCTCAGCCATAAGCGAAACAGCTTTAGCTATTTTTTCTGAATCAATCCCAGAAAAGCCTAAAATAAGCAAATCATCGGGAATACTGTAAACAGGAAAAGAATAATATTCAGAAACACTATGAATTTTTATACCGTTTTGTAAAGCTGATTGAATCAGTTCACTTTGTGACATTCCGTTTGTAACCTTCAGCAAAAGGTGTATGCCCGAACTGTCACCTGAAATCTCTGATATATCAGCAAGCGAACTGTTTTTTATACAGCTCACCAAAGTATCTCTGCGTTGTCTGAAAGTCTTTTTAAGGCGGTTTATATGACGTTCAAAGTATCCTTCACCAATGAACTTTGCAAGTGTAAACTGTTCAAAAACAGGTACAGGACATGAATAAAAATTCAGCTTAGCGTTGAATTTCTCCATGAGTTTTTCAGGCAGAACCATATATCCTATTCTCACTGACGGTGCAATTGTTCGTGTGAATGTGTTAAGATAAATCACAGTTCCCTTTTTGTCATAGCTTTGCAAAGTCGGAGACGGTCTGCTGTTGTAATGAAATTCACAGTCGCAGTCATCTTCGATTATGTATCGTTCAGCCTTTTCGTAAGTCCAGTTAAGAAGCTGTTGCTTTCGGGTTACAGGCATAGTCACTCCAAGCGGAAAATGATGTGACGGCGTAACATGAAGAACATTTATGCCGAATCCCGAAATTGCTGAAACGCTCGCTCCCTGTTCATCAACAGGAACAGGAAAAACTCTTGACGTATTTATGCTGAATATATCGTAGATTTTTCGGTATCCGGGATTTTCAACTCCATAAGCCATATCACGTCCGAGAAGATTTATGATAATTCCTATGAGATATTCTGAACCCGCACCAATAACAATTCTGTCGGGAGAAACATTCATGCCACGGAATCTTCTAAGGTGATGTGCTATTTCTTCACGAAGCTGTTTCAAACCTCTGAAATCACATGAATTGAGAAGGTCAGTTGTTTTTTCATTCAAAGTAGACCTTGAAAGCTTTGCCCATACTGAAAACGGAAAAAGTGATATATCGGCTGTACCTGTTCCGAAATTATATTTTATGTCGGATAATCTATCGGTAAATGCGGCCTTTTCCTTTGTAATACATGGAATTTCATAGTTTTCTGCAAAGAATCCACGTCCTCTTTCAGAGCGGATGTAACCTTCTGAAACCAGTTGACTGTAAGCATTTTCCACAGTAACTACACTGACATTCAGATGAGAAGCCAATGCTCTTTTTGAAGGTAATTTTTCATTAGCTTTAATGTTTCTGCATTCGATTTCTTTTCTAATATAACTGTAAATCTGCATATATATCGGCAAATTACCGCTGTTATCAATCTCAAATGTTATCATGTATAACCGACCTTATCAAATAATCTTAAACTGAATATTGTATCAATATCAGTTTGGTGATATTATTATAGCATACCAAAATAAATTTTTCAAGGAGATACTGATATGGAAAACAATCGTTATAAGTTAAACAAGGAACTTGCACAGATGCTCAAGGGCGGAGTAATTATGGATGTTACAACACCCGAACAGGCTAAAATTGCTGAATCCGCAGGAGCATGTGCAGTAATGGCACTTGAGAGAATTCCTGCTGACATAAGAGCCGCAGGCGGTGTTTCAAGAATGAGTGACCCGAAAATGATTAAAGGAATTATGGATGCTGTTTCAATTCCTGTTATGGCAAAATGCAGAATCGGACATTTCGCAGAAGCACAGATTTTACAGGCTATCGAAATTGACTATATCGACGAAAGCGAAGTTCTTTCTCCTGCTGATGACGTTTATCATATCAACAAGAGAAACTTTGATGTGCCTTTTGTATGCGGAGCAAAGGATTTAGGCGAAGCACTCAGACGCATTAACGAAGGTGCATCAATGATACGTACAAAGGGCGAACCGGGAACAGGCGATATTGTACAGGCTGTACGTCATATGAGAATGATGAATTCAGAAATCCGCCGAATTCAGTCAATGAATGAAGATGAGCTTTACAATGCGGCAAAGATTTTACAGGTACCTTATGACCTTGTACAGTATGTGCACGAAAACGGAAGAATTCCCGTTGTGAATTTTGCGGCAGGCGGAGTTGCAACTCCTGCAGATGCGGCACTCATGATGCAGTTGGGCGCAGAGGGTGTATTTGTCGGCTCAGGAATTTTCAAATCAGGCAACCCCGAAAAACGTGCATCAGCAATCGTAAAGGCTGTTACAAATTATAATGATGCAAAGCTGATTGCCGAGCTTTCAGAAGATTTGGGTGAGGCAATGGTAGGAATTAACGAGAGTGAAATCACACTTCTCATGGCTGAAAGAGGTAAATAATGGTAATAGCAGTTCTTGCGTTGCAGGGAGATTTTGCTGAGCATGAAAAAAAGCTCATTGAATGCGGTGCTGAATGCTTTGAGATTCGTCAGCTTAAAGACCTTGAACGTGATTTTGACGGACTTGTTCTTCCGGGCGGAGAAAGTACAGTTATCGGAAAATTACTCCGTGAACTTGATTTGCTTGAAACTTTGAAAGCAAAGATTAATAACGGACTTCCTGTTCTTGCAACCTGTGCAGGAATGATTCTGCTTGCGAAAAGCATAGACAGCGGAGAAACACCGCATCTTGCAACTATGGATATAGCCGTTAAGAGAAACGCTTTCGGCAGACAGCTCGGCAGTTTCCATACTGCCGCAGAAATGAAGAATATCGGAAATGTACCTATGACCTTTATCCGTGCACCATATATTACAGAATGCCATGGAGCAGAAATTCTTGCAGACATTGATGGAAAAATCGTTGCCGCACAGCAAGGTAATCAAATTGCTCTTGCTTTTCATCCTGAGCTTGATGAGTGTAATAGGATTTATGAGTATTTTCTTAGAATTTGTTAATAGAGTTGTGACAGGTTATCGATTATTTGAAATGTAATCTCTAATTCAAGAGATAATTTGATTGGACACTGTTATTGGCTTTTAGATTTTTTACATTTGTGAGTTTTTTGAATGATTAAGTTGTGGATAGTGAAATTGTAATATGATACATTATTCTAATAGAGTTATATTCATATTCTATACTGATATTTGACATTCTTTTAGTATTTCGATATAATCGTTAATAGTATTTCAAAATACTATTAAATGCTTTTTATTGGAAGTCAAAAATGATTATCAAAAAACTTTGGCTGTATTATCAGCCGTAACATTGATTTGTTCATGTACAGGTTTCGGCAGAATGAATTACACATTCTGTTCAACTGCCGCAGAACAGATGACAGATAAATCTGAAACTTTTGGGGTAAAGGTTTCATTTCCATCTGCTAAATCCACATTGCCTGATGGGATGATTGCAAATATTGTTAAATCCGAGAATGGTGTGGATACTATAGTAGACAGCTGGGAAATAAAGAACAGTGATCTTATTGAAATTAACAATCTTGAAAGTTTTGAAAATATCAGTTATAGGATAGATATTGAAAATATTCCTAAAGACTATTATTTGTCATAAAGTATTGTCTTTTCTTATCAAATCCTGCCTTCTGAAACTGATGATCAACATTTGTTGTCAGCACAAAATAATCCTTATCCTTTACAAGCTCAAAAAGTCTTTTATAAGTGCCGTTATCATTATCCATGTACCGATTGATATAGATGTATCTTGACCAGTATGCCCAGTGTTCTTCAAGAGTTTCAAAAGGATAAAATCCACCTGAATACATATCACTGAAACCGTATTTTTCAATAAAATCTGAAAAATACTTCTTAAATCTTTCTCCCGAATAGGTATATCCTGCGGCAGTTATCAGATATAGCGAAGCCTCTGCTGGAATTACATCCGGCAGAGGCTTTTTTTACTTCTGAGATATAAGCATACGCTTCATCATACAAAGGTCAAAGACATTGATTACACCATCTTCACAAAGGTCTGCGGCTTTCCAGTCTGTGAGCTTTGCATCTGGTACTGCAAGTATCCATTTCTGTAGCATGACGGCATCGGATATATTAAATTTTCCGTCAGCATTTACATCGCCCATAAGTCTGTCAGATGCTTCACCGCTCACCACAAATTTCCAGGACTGCATTGAAACTCCCTTATCAGAGTACACGAAATAGAGATCATGCGTACCACCGATATTACTGATTGAATCACTGTAAACGTTTGTAAAACCATTTGGAGAATCAAAAGCAATTCTCGTCAGAAGTTCGCCAGCAGGTTCGTCAAGATGAACCTCGATGCTGCCTTTTCCTTTGACACTTGATACAAATGCAAGCGGATTTTCAACAAGCGGTGCATTGTCCGCACTTCCTGCATTTTCAGATGCAAACAGCTCGATTGCATCATCTGCCTTAACGTACTTTAATACAGCGTTATCATCTGTATAAACTGCATCGCCGTCCGAGAAACCATTCCAGATGTTACGCAGACCATCAGCCCATTCACGGGTATTGGTCAGCTCGGAAGCAACTGCGATATTGTATTTTCCGTTGAGTGTAATTGAATCAACCTCAAGAGTAACAGGCGTATCATTGGCTGCTGTGAAACAACCGACAATCTGAAAACCTTTTGCACCGTTCATATCAACAGTTACTTTGTATTTACCTTTTCCTGTGACCTCAACGGAGTTTTCATTTTTGACACCATTCTGTGCAGAAGCGTACATTGTGATTGTTGTGGGAGATTCCACACTTGTTACAGTAAGATTGAACTGGATGGTGTCAATATTCATTTTCACCAGTTCAGAAACAGCCGGCTGTGATGAATTTTCAGATTCTGTAAACTGAACACCACGAACTGCTGTCCATGAACCACTCTGCTTTGCACTGACAATCGGTGCATACGGATTTGTCATATCGTAATCTATCTGTGCAGTACCGACAAGCTCTGCGGCAGAATGTTCCACATACGGACTGAATGTGCCATTTTGTGATGCACCCTTTTTGGTGCCGCCTATATCTTTGATTACGACATTTTTCTCGTCCACTTCAATTTCATCAACGCCCATACTGCGATAGCCACCGGTAATTCCCATTCCGTGCTTGAGCATCAGCGTATGATAGAACATATACCATTTGCCCTTGAACTTGTGCATATGAGTATGATTGTTTGAGTAGTCAAAACCGACCTCTCCGGGCTGTCGGAAGCATTCACCCATCATCTTCCAGCTTGTCGGATCAAGCGGCGTTTTTGTAGTCATATATACCATGCTGCAACCACCCGGTGCAGGACAGTCAAAATCCCACTTTTCACTGTGATTGTTCCAGTCGCTGCAATAGGTATACACATAAGTGCCGTTAATATAGTTCAGCTCACTTGCCTCAAATGAGTATGGTGCAGGAATCTGCCTGAAGTCGCTGTCAAAAGAAATCATATCATCACCCAGTCTGACAATACGCACAGAACCCGGCATATAATCCGTTCCGTTTGATGCTGTGCCGGCACCAAATGAAAGCCAGCCGACACCGTTTTCATCAATCACTGCACCGGGGTCAAAAGGATTCGGACAGTCACTCAGACCAGGTGTGCTGCTTGTCACAAGGCAATGCCCCAGCGGATCTGTCCATCCTGTCACAGGATCAGTGGAAGTAATAACACCTGTTCCGACACCGCTGTTTGAGAAATACAGATAGAAATGTGTCTTGCCGTCTGACTCCTCACGTGACACAATAGAAGGTGCCCACGATGCAGAAATCCACGGAGCAATTTTTCCGACATTAATCTCGCCATGATATGTCCAGTTGACCATATCCTCTGTGGAGAATACAAGCAGTGATTTTATCTTTTCATAGGTATTGTCTACATCGGGACCGGCTGCTTCAAACTGCTGATGATCATTTGTTCCATAGACATAAAGCCTGCCATTGTATTCTACAGCAGTCGGATCGGCACAGAAGAAATCGGGAGAAATCGGGTTATTGAAGCGGGTATCCTTGTAATTATCAGTGCTGATCTGATCGGCAGAAATCGTAACGCCGCTTTCAAGTGATTTAACCGCATTTGTCATGTTTATGCTTTCAGCGGACGCTGAGAATGGTAAGGATGAAAGGAATACAGCAGCTGACAGTATAAATGTCGATGCTTTTGCAATTATTGCTTTTTTCATTGTATGACCTCCTTATCAGGAATAGTGTGAGACTTACGCAAGTGATATGCTGTCCGTGAATTTTGAGTGTAGGACAGAAGAACCCTGTCTTGTTCTCTATATTATTATTTTACACGATTTTTCGTTATTTTACAATACAATATTGTGATTGGCTTGAAGATGTTTACACATAATTGCTATACTGTATATGCATAATTGTCTTGAAATTTAGTTCACAATATGATATAATACGATATATGGAAGAAAGGGGTGAGATGTTGCATGAAGAAAAGGCTGACATTTGGTGTGATTACTGCAGAATGCTATCGGAAACATACCTCAGAAATGATTTGCGGTATTCTTGAACAATGTACACAAGCGGATTGTAACGTGATTGTATTATCTGCAAAGAACAATTTTCAGGAGCCTGTAACACCACATAATCATCATGAATACGATTTGTTTCAGTTGGTACAGACACCTGAATTTGATGGTTTTCTCTATGACCGCAATTCGTTCGCACATCAGGAAATACGTAAACAGACCGACAGTCTGCTGAAACACACAGGTAAACCTGTCATGCTGCTGGATGCAGGTGAAGTGCCGTACTTTGAGAATACTGTAACGCACGATTCAGAAGCATTTGAGCTGATTGTCGAGCATATGATACAGGTTCACGGTTATAAGAAAATTTACTGTCTGACCGGACCAAAGAAATTTATTCAGTCCGTAGAACGTCTGGAAGCATACTGCTATGTCATGCAGCGACATGGATTGTATTATGATGAAAGTTATTATGATTACGGAGATTTCTGGCGTGATTATCCCGTTGCATATGCACATCGTATCATCAGCGGAGAACTTTCAAAGCCTGAAGCAGTAGTATGCGGTAATGATGTCATGGCTGATGCTCTGATTGCAGAACTCTCAAAAGCTGGTATTCGTGTACCGGAGGATATTGCTGTGACCGGTTTTGACGGTAATCTGAATAATGCACAGAGCAATGTTATCCTGACAAGCTGCCAAAAAAGCTATAATCAGCTCGGAGCAGATGCAGTCCGCAGATTATACAGTACCATAACCGGTCAGGTCTGCCGCAGAATTTCGGTGGAAAATAATCGTATTCGTATCGGAAGAAGCTGTGGATGTATTCCTGTACGATACCGAACAGCCAAAAGCCGTCGGGAACAGAGACTGCTTTCAGACCATAAGGAATGGTTTTACCAGAGTGAACTGATGTTTGAGATGATGCATACTGAAACGCTCCATGCACTTCTCTCTGTTGTGGCAAACCGTGCCTATCTGATTTGTCATTGGAATCAGCTTCATATTTTTCTGACGGCAGATTATCTCAGGATTGCACGAAATGACCATTCGTTATTTGCACGAAAAGACTGCTGCGAAGTGCTGTGGTGTGACCGTGCAGGAAAGAGCAGCGGTATTTCCGACCATGCAATGAAATGTTCTGAAATGATTACTTATCTGACACAGGAGCCGAATCATCCGACAGCGTACTATCTCTCTCCGCTGCACATGAACGAACAGCAATTTGGGTTAATGGCATTGTCCTTCGGAAAGATGTCTTGCTGTTATCAGGCGGAATACTGTACATTTCTGAACTGCCTTTGCCTTGCACTGGAGAATCTGACACAGCATGAAAAGAGAAATACTGACCATGAGAAAAGCGTTGAAAATCCACAGCTTTATAATCAGCTCATGTTGATGCGTAAGGAAATGCAGCAGTGTCCCGAAAAAAACTGGAGCATACAGATGCTGTGTCAGCGTACACACGTCAGCAGAAGCTATCTGCAAAGAATGTATAAAACTTACTTCGATAAAAGCATCTTTGAGGAACTGATTGACTTCCGAATGCAAAAAGCAAAAGAACTGCTTCGTGACACAGAACTGTCGATTTCGGAGATTGCCGTTTCCAGTGGTTATAGCTCCTATGCGCATTTTGCAAATCAGTTTAAGGCACAGGAGGGCATCACTCCGTCAGGGTATAGGGAGAGGTTCGGTTCTAAGTAAGAGAAATTGTCTGTCAATATGCTATATTTCGTTACAAGGCATTTGCTTGCAAAGGTTATGATTGCAAAAGGACCTTTGCATGATGAAGCGTATGTTAATCAGTAAATAAACAGAAAAAATCCCCGAAGAATCGTTGGTATTCTTTGGAAATTATTCAGTATTTATCGAAAATACAGCCGTTTTGGATGGTGTATCCATAAACGCTAGCTTATACGGCTACCAGAAGGAAAAAGAAAAGCTGTCCTCTGAACTTAATGCAATCCAAAACAGGATTAGCACTCAGCTTCAGGACAGCAAAGACGTTGATGAGTTTATA
This sequence comes from Ruminococcus sp., assembly GCA_024403965.1. GTDB lineage: Bacteria > Bacillota > Clostridia > Oscillospirales > Ruminococcaceae > Ruminococcus. The sequence continues at coordinate 1,042 of JAKSQU010000037.1, read as the reverse complement.
AGCCGACTTAAAAAATACGCAGGCGCAGATAAATTAACTCGTGAAATGTGTCTTGAACTTATTGAGTATGTTATCATTGACGAGAATCCGGGCAGAGGTAAATCAAGAGATATTCACGTTTATTACAAGTTTATTGATGAAGGATTGAATAATCCTAATAACGCCCTTGATTAATGGGCTTGATTTTTTACATCCGTTGTTTCCATTTGGGGAGTGTACATTACTTCACCTCTGATTTATATATCGCTCCTGGTATAGAAAGTACTTCGTCCACTGCCGTGCTTTAGCAGAAGACCTTGTTCAACAAGCTGTTTGATAGAATTTTCAACCGAAGCTTTACTGAGTGTGGGACAGAGTTCCATGACTTCGCTCTTTGTGAATTTACCAATCTTATTATATACAGCACGACGTACCATTTCTATTGCCGGCAGTTTTTCATCGACCAGTACTACACGTTCCTCAAAGTCACGATAAGCAGCAAGTATAGTCTGCAACAAGTATTTTATAAACGGAGCAGGATCTTCTTCGTTTTCATTCCAGTCCTTCTGACATTGCTCCAGAGCATCGTAATAAATGTTCTTATTTTTTGCTATCTTGCTTTCAAGAGAGATATATCTGCCGATTACATAACCTGAACGGTATAGAAGAAGTGTAGTAAGTAAGCGGCTCATTCTGCCGTTGCCATCATTGAACGGATGTATGCAGAGAAAGTCATGGATAAACACAGGTATCAAAAGAAGTGCATCGATATCCTGCGATGCAATAATGCGATTATAGCTGTAACATATCGCATCAATAGCAGCCGGAGTTTCATAGGGCGGAAGCGGAGTGAACAAGACGAATTCATGTCCATTTGCATCTGTCGCACTTATATAATTCTGAGAGTTCTTGAATGTGCCACCTATGCTTTTATGAGAATACTTATACAAATCACGGTGAAGCTGAAGAATGTAGTTCGATGTTACAGGTATATACTCAAAGTTCTCATGAATAGTATTCAGCACATCACGGTATCCCATGATTTCTTCCTCGTCACGATTTC
>JAKSQU010000036.1 GCA_024403965.1 Ruminococcus sp. | reverse complement strand
CACCAGAGCCACGAGAGATGTTATCTCTCGTGCAGGGGGTGTACGAGGGGGACAGCGTCCCCCTTAAAAGTAGTAAAGCGGCGTAGTAACGCTTTACGGAATGTACGAATTTATTATTCTCGGCTTGACCGACGAAATTACTTCGGCTTCGCCGCATTCGTTTTTATTTATTTATTCATTTCAGAAGTAACCTGTTCATACTCAGCAACAACTTCCTTCTCAGGAGCCTTAGTTACAAGTGATACAATAACAATTGTAATAAGTGCGCAGATGAATGCAGGGAGAAGCTCGTAGATTGCAAATACTCCGCCGTGTGTTGCAATAACGAATTTCCATACGAATACCATTACAGCACCAACAATCATACCTGCTACAGCACCATACTTGTTTGAACGCTTCCAGAAAAGTGCAGTGAGCATTACAGGTCCGAATGTAGCACCGAATCCTGCCCATGCAAATGATACAACTCTGAATACTGAGCTGTCCTTGTTCCATGCAAGAATTACACCGAGAACAGCAATTACAAGAAGTACTGCTCTTGCACAGAGCATTGATTTCTTTTCAGACATCTTTAAATTGAACACACCCTTGAGAATGTTTTCGGACATACTTGATGATGCTGCAAGGAGCTGTGAGTCTGATGTAGACATTGTACAAGCAAGAATACCTGCAAATACAAGACCTGCAATAATTGCAAGAAGTGAGCTGTGTTCACTCATGTACATAGCAATCTTGATGATGATTGTTTCTGAATCTGAACCTGAGAGTGATTCAACTGTGCCGTTCTTTGAAAGAATGTTTCCGATGAAACCGATGAAGATAGCAACAGCCATTGAAATAACAACCCATACAGATGCAATTCTTCTTGATGTCTTAATCTTGTTCTTGTCTTCGATAGCCATGAATCTGAGAAGAACGTGCGGCATACCGAAGTAACCAAGACCCCATGCAAGAAGTGATGCAATTGTAAGCGCACCATACTTGTCAGCACCGTTAGTATCAACATTGTGAATTTCTGTAAGTGAGAAATAACCTGCGATTGACTTGGCATTGTCCATTACAACATCAAAGCCGCCTGCCTGATTGATACCGAATACAACAATACTGATAAGAGCAATTGTCATAACGATACTCTGAATAAGGTCAGTAAAGCTTGCAGCAAGGAATCCGCCGAGAGTTGTGTAAAGGATAATGATTACAGCACTGATAATCATTGCCATGTGGTAATCCCATCCGAAAAGTGTACCGAAGAGCTTACCGCATGCAGCAAAGCCTGATGCTGTGTAAGGTACAAAGAAGATGAGAATGATAAGAGCAGAAACACCCATAAGAACCTTGCTCTTGTCATGGTATCTGTTTGAGAAGAAGTCAGGAACAGTAATTGCTCCGACCTTCTGGCTGTAGACTCTTAAACGCTTTGCGAAGAAAAGCCAGTTGAGATATGTTCCGATTGCAAGACCAATAGCTGTCCAGCCTGCCTCAGCACCGCCTGTGAGATATGCAACACCGGGAAGACCAAGAAGGAGCCAGCTGCTCATGTCAGATGCCTCTGCGCTCATTGCAGTTACGAGAGGACCGAGTTTGCGTCCGCCGAGATAGAAATCTCCGACGTTTTTGTTCTTTCCTGTGAAGGAAATACCGATTGTAACCATGATAACGAGATACGCAATAATGGTTATCGGTACAAGAACTGAAATATTCATAGATTTACTCCTTTCAGCTGTAAAGAAAAGTCATATTACACTGCAATGGTAATATGATATAACTTTAAAGCTCTAAAATATGTATAAATACATTTTAATTATACTATACATACATATTTTCGTCAAGTATAAATAAAGTGTTGAGTTTAGTGCAATATGTATAATATTCTCATAACAGTCAATAATCTATGCAGAGGTGATTATATGAAAAAATACGGATTATTTATATTGACAAGCGGATTGATTCTTGCTATACTTATATCAAATGTAAGTACATTAATAAAAGACGGTATGGCGCTTGATGGTCTGCGGGAAAATGTTCTGAGACTTCATGTGCTTGCAAATTCAGACAGTGAATATGACCAGATGCTTAAACTGAAGGTGCGAGATGCGGTGCTTGCGAGCGGTCTGCTGAAAAAGGCGGAAAGTCTTGAAGATGCAGAAGAAACTGCTGAAAGACGGCTTGATGACATTGAAATACTTGCAGAGATAACACTTGATGAATACGGCTGTCATTATCCTGTAAGAGCGAGTCTTGAAGATATTGACTTTGATGAACGTGTTTACGGTGATATTACTATGCCCGAAGGAAGATATAAGGCTCTCCGGATTGAAATAGGCAATGCCGCAGGGCATAACTGGTGGTGCGTGATGTATCCGCCGTTGTGTATTCCCTGTGCCTGTGAAGTTACCGACGATAAGGAAACGGAAAACTCTTATTTTACGGAAAAGGAACTTGATATTATTCATAAACCGCAGAAATATCGTGTGAGATTTAAAATCTGGGATAAAATCCAAGAGATAATCAATAAAAAAGAAGACAAAAAACATGACGATACTGTAAAAAGTGACAAAAAGAATAATAATGCTTGACAAATTAAGGCTGATGGTGTATACTATGAAAGTAAACAAAGCAGAACTATGCGTTCTCACCGTCAGGCTAAGCTTAAACGGTCAATATATTAATAGAACTATTGTCAGATAGTAATATGAGTGTATTGTGTGAGTGCGGATATTTTCTGCACTCATTTTTGTTTTATAATTAATTGCTTGGAGGTGCATGACGATTAGCAAACAGGAACTGCAGATCAACGAAGAGATAAGAGATAAGGAAATTCTCGTAATCGACGCTGACGGAACTAAGCTCGGTGTAATATCAGCTAAAGAAGCACAGCAGATTGCTTATGAAAAGGATCTTGACCTTGTAAAAATCGCTCCGCAGGCAACACCGCCTGTATGTCGTATTATGGACTACGGAAAGTATTGCTTTGAACAGCAGAAGCGTGAAAAGGAAGCAAGAAAAAATCAGAAGGTTGTGGCAATTAAGGAGATCAGAATGTTCTCTACCATTGATACACACGATTTTGAAACAAAGGTTAATCAGGCTGTGAAATTTTTACAGGGCGGAGATAAGCTCAAGGTATCAGTCAGATTCCGTAAAAGAGCTATTGCACATCCACAGCTCGGCGATGAGCTGCTTGAGCGTTTCAAAGAAGCAGTTTCAGCTGTCGGCACTGTGGATAAGCCGGCTAAAATGGAAGGACGCAGCATAGTAATGTTCGTTTCACCAAAGGCCGCTAAGTAAGGAGGATCATAAAATGGCAAAGGTTAAGGTAAAAACTCACTCAGGCGCAAAGAAGCGTTTTAAGATTACAGGAACCGGTAAGGTTAAGTATCAGCACACTAACAAGAGACACAGACTTACACAGAAGGATACAAAGCGTAAGAGAATTGCTCGTAATGCAGGCGTTGCTGATTGCACAAACGCTCCTACAATCAAGAAGCTCGTTCCTTATCTTTAATCAGTAAGGCAACAATTAACGGTTTTTCGTAATTTTATTTTTGGAGGTAAAAGATTATGGCACGTATTAAAGGTGCAATGATGACTCGTAAGAGAAGAAATAAAACTTTAAAGCTTGCTAAGGGCTACTGGGGTTCCAAGAGCAAGCACTTCAAGATGGCTAAACAGGCTGTAATGAAGTCAGGCAACTATGCATATATCGGAAGAAAGCAGAAGAAGAGACAGTTCAGACAGCTCTGGATTGCAAGAATCAACGCTGCTGCTAAGATGAATGGTATGAACTACTCAACATTCATGAACGGCTGCAAGAAGGCTGGCATCACACTTAACAGAAAGATGCTCTCAGAAATCGCTATCAACGATGCTGCTGGTTTCACAGCTATCGTAGAGAAGGCTAAGGCTGCTCTTTAATTCAGTTATAAAACACGCTTTTATATTATAAAAGCGTGTTTTTCTTAAATATAAGGCGGTGTTTGTTGTATTGGAAAACATCATAAAATCAAAAGATAATCCTGTTATCAAGCTGTATCAGAAGCTCTCTACTTCAAAAAAGGAAAGACTTCAGTACGGCTTATTCGTGTTGGAGGGGATAAGAATTACCGAAGATGCGATTAAGGAAAACAGTGGTATCACACATCTTATTTTTACTGAGAGTGCTTACGAAAAGCTCGGTGAAAACTGGGTTCAGGCTGATTTGAGAGATACAAAGGTTATTGTTATTTCAAATGAACTTGGAAACAGAATTGCATCAACAGGTACTCCGCAGGGAGTATTCGCAATTTGCAGAATACCTGTTGAAAAGAAACTGAATTTTACTGAAAACGGCAGATATGTAGTGCTTTACGGCTTGCAGGACCCCGGAAATGTTGGCATGATTATCCGTACAGCCGATGCTCTCGGTATTGACGGAATTATTATGTTGGGCAGCTGTGACCTTTACAGTCCTAAGGTTATTCGCTCAACCATGGGTTCGGTTTTCAGAACAAATATTGTTATCGAAAATGACACTGATGCTCTTTTTGATATGCTTTCAGAAAATGATGTTGAGTCTTCGGCGGCTGTTATTGATACGGATGCCGAAAAGATTACGCAGTGTCAGTTCAGCGGAAAACAGGCTGTTTTTATCGGTAATGAAGGAAATGGTCTGCCCCGTGAAGTATCTGCAAGATGTACACGCAGAGTAACAATCCCTATGAACGGCAACATTAATTCACTTAATGCGGCTATGGCGGCGGGAATTCTCATGTGGGAGCTGAAAAAATAGCAGAAAGGCGGTTTGTCCTATGGAAGAAACTAAATACTGGAAATGGCTGTCCATGGTATTCGGTACAGGCAGCCGCAGAGTATGGGAAATTATGTGCCTGTTTGAAACAGCACCGGAGGCATATAAGGTTCTTACAGAGCATAGTTTTCCTGTAAGCCTTGATGAAAGGGAACAGGAGAATGTGGACAGCATAACACTTAAACAGGCAGAGGATGAACTTGAAAAATACAGAAAAAACGGAATTGGTGCTGTCGGATATTCGGACAGCAGATATCCCGAACAGCTGAGATATCTTTTCAATCCGCCGTCTGTACTTTATTATAAAGGAAATATAGATTGTCTGTGCGGCACTAAAACAATTACATCTGTCGGTACAAGAAATGCGTCCGAATACGGACTTAGAGCGGCATCTGTAATATGCGGTGAGCTTGCGGCAAAGCATGTTGTTATTGTCAGCGGTTTTGCTGTAGGAATTGATATTGCATCTCACCTTGCGGCAGCAGAAAAGGGATTTCCTACAGTATGTGTAATGGGCTGCGGTGTAGATGTGAATTATCCTAAGCCGAATGAAAAATACAGAGATGTGATACTTGCAAACGGCGGCGTGTTTATTTCGGAATATCCGCCCGAAACACAGCCTTTACCGCAGAATTTTCCGAAAAGAAACCGTATTCTTGCGGCACTCGGACGTGTTAGTCTTGTTTTTGAGGCATCACAGAAAAGCGGTTCGCTTATTACAGCACGTCTTGCGGCAGAACAGGGCAGAGAGGTATTTGTTATTCCGCCGTCTGATATTTTCGACAGCAGATTTTCGGGCAATGCCGAACTGCTTTCAGAGGGTGCGTCACTTTTGCTTGGTTCAGAAAATATTATGGACTGTTTCCGTTTCGGTTCACCTGTTGAAATTGAAATCAGAAACGGTACAAAGGGCGGTTATTCGCTGAAAAGCACAGGTATTGTATGGGAAGGCAGAAGTGCTGTCATCAAGGAACGAACAGAGATAACTGAAATTCCCGTAGGCAAGCCTAAAAAGGTTAGGAAAAAAACTGAAAAAACACAGCAGTCTGTATCTGAAACTGAAACTGAAACAGAAATAAAGCCGTCAGAAGAATTTTCAGATGACGGTCTTACAGATATACAGCAGAAAATAGTAAGAGAAATCGGAAACGGAAAGCTCCATGCCGATGAAATCTGCACAAGGCTTGATCTTGATTCGGCAGTGCTTATGACAGAGCTTACTGAACTTGAAATACTCGGAAAAATCCGTTCACTTCCGGGAAAAATGTATGAAACAGAGAAATAAGGGGTATATGGCAAATGTCAGATTTAGTAATAGTTGAGTCACCTGCAAAGGCAAAAACAATACAGAAATATCTTGGTGAAGGATTTGAAGTAATGGCGTCAATGGGACACATTCGTGACCTTCCCAAGTCAAAGATGGGTGTAGACAAGGATAATGATTTCCAGCCGCAGTATACTAATATGAAGGGCAAGGAAGATGTTATCAAGGAACTTAAAAAAAGAGCAAAGAAATGCGATAAGATTTATCTCGCAACCGACCCGGACCGTGAGGGAGAGGCTATTTCATGGCATATAGCACAGCTTTTAAAGCTTGATATGAATGAAAACAATCGTGTGGCATTCAACGAAATCACAAAAACAGGTGTTAAAAACGGTATGAGTGATCCGCACAGAATAGATATTGACCTTGTAAATGCACAGCAGGCAAGACGTATTCTCGACAGACTTGTGGGATATGAGCTTAGTCCTTTCCTTTGGAAAAAGGTTAAGCGCGGACTTTCAGCAGGCAGAGTACAGTCTGTTGCGGTCAGACTTGTTGTAGACAGGGAAAACGAAATCAGAAAATTCGTTCCTAAGGAATACTGGTCAATTGACGCTAAATTCACAGCACCTTCTTCAAGAAAGGTGTTTGATGCATCACTGGTTGCAGTAGATGGTCAGAAACTTGAAATACCGAATCAGGCTGAGGCTGACGGACTTTTAAAGCGTCTTGAAAATGCAGAATATACAGTTAAATCCGTTAAAAAGCGTGTAACAAAGAAACAGCCTGCACCGCCGTTTATCACATCAACACTTCAGCAGGAGGCATCCAAAAAGTTAAGCTTTGCGGCAAAGAGAACAATGAAAGCCGCACAGGAGCTTTATGAAGGTGTTGAGGTACAGGGCGTAGGTGCTGTCGGACTTATCACATATATGAGAACAGACAGTCTTCGTATTTCTGATGAGGCAAAGGCAGCTGCGGCTGAATACATCAAAAATGTATACGGAAATGACTATTTGCCGCCTGAGCCGAGAGTATACAAGACAAAGAGCAATGCACAGGACGCTCACGAGGCAATACGTCCTTCAACTCCTGAGCTTACTCCTGAAAGAGTAAAGAGCAGTCTTTCATCAGACCAGTATAAGCTCTATAAGCTTATCTGGGAAAGATTTATTGCAAGCCAGATGGCAAATGCACTTCTTGATACAGTTTCTGCTGATATTGAGGCAAACGGCTGCACATTCAGAGCATCGGGTTATTCCGTAAAATTCGACGGATTTATGGTGCTTTACGTAGAAACAGCTGACAATGAAGAAGAGAATAAGAAAATGCTCCCTGAGCTTAAAGCTGATGACAAGCTGAAGCTTAAATCAATTGACGGCAATCAGCATTTCACACAGCCGCCTGCAAGATATACAGAGGCATCTCTCATCAAGGCGCTTGAAGAAAACGGCATAGGCAGACCAAGTACCTATGCCCCGACAATTACAACAATTACATCACGCAGATATGTTGAACACGAGGGCAAGGCATTGAAGCCTACAAATCTCGGCGAAGTCATAACAGAGCTTATGAAGGACCATTTCGACAAGATTGTTGACGCAAAATTCACAGCTGATATGGAAAATAATCTTGACGAGGTTGAACATGGTTCAAAGGACTGGGTAAGCACACTTCACGAATTCTATGACGATTTCTCTGAAACACTTAAAAAAGCCGAAGAGGCTATGGACGGCAAGAGAATCAAGGTGCCTGACGAGGAAACAGATGAGATATGTGAACTCTGCGGCAAGAATATGGTTATCAAGTACAGCAAGTATGGTAAATTCTATGCATGTCCTGGATTCCCTGACTGCCGCAATACAAAGAAAATCGTAGTTGAAACAGAGGGCAGCTGTCCGAGATGCGGAAAGAAGATGCTCCTTAAAAAGTCAAAGAGAGGCAGAAGCTTCTACGGCTGTGAAGGATATCCTGACTGCAGCTTTATGACATGGAATGTTCCTTCAAAGGAGGTTTGTCCGATTTGCAGCAAAAATCTTTTTGTAAAGGGCGGAAAATCGGGTAAGCTTGTATGCGAAAGTGAAGGCTGCGGATACGAAAGAGAGCTTAAGAATGAATAATACGGTAAGTGTAATAGGTGCGGGACTTGCAGGCTGTGAGGCGGCATGGAAACTCGCACAGGAGGGCATAAGCGTAAAGCTTTACGAAATGAAACCCGAAAAATACTCTCCTGCACATAAATACGGCGGATTTGCAGAGCTTGTGTGTTCAAACTCTCTCAAAGCCGCAAGACTTGAATCTGCCGCAGGACTTCTCAAATATGAGATGGAAATGCTCGGCTCAGTTACAGTACCCTGTGCAAAGGAAAATTCTGTTGAGGCAGGCGGTGCGCTTGCAGTAGACAGAGAGAAATTTTCCGATGCGGTTACTGAAAAAATAAAGAATCATCCGCTTATCGAGGTTATAGGCGGAGAAGTTACTGAAATCCCCGATGGTACTGTAATTATTGCAACAGGTCCGCTTACATCGGGCGCAATGGCTGAACAGATAAAACAGCTTTGCGGCGAGGGACTCAGCTTTTATGATGCCGCCGCACCTATCGTGACATACGAAAGTCTTGACAGGGAAAAGGTATTTTACGCATCACGCTATGGACGAGGCGATGCTGATTATGTAAACTGTCCTATGAACAAGGAGGAATACCTTGCATTCTATGAGGCACTAATTGGTGCTGAAAAGGTACAGCTTAAAGACTTTGAAACTCATCCTTTCAGCGTATATGAGGGATGTATGCCGATAGAGGAGCTTGCGTCAAGAGGTGTTGATACAATGCGTTTCGGTCCTATGAAGCCTGTGGGAATTGATGACCCGAAAACAGGCAGAAGACCTTATGCAGTAGTACAGCTGAGACGTGAAAACCGTGAGGGAACACTTTTCAATCTTGTCGGATTTCAGACAAATCTTAAATTCGGTGAGCAGAAAAGAGTATTCTCAATGATACCCGGACTTGAAAATGCTGAATTTATGCGTTTTGGTGTAATGCACAGAAACAGCTTTATAAACAGCCCCGAACTTCTTAATTCTGATTTTTCTATGAGAAAAAATCCGGATATATATTTTGCCGGACAGATAACAGGAGTCGAGGGATATATGGAATCTGCGGCAAGCGGACTTATTGCAGGTACAGCCGCCGCAAGAAAACTTAAAGGACTTGAACCGATAAAGCTCCCTGCTGAAACAATGACAGGTGCACTTTCGTCATATATAAGTGACCCTTACAACAGCGGAAAATTTCAGCCTATGGGCGCAAACATGGGAATTTTACCGGGTATTGACCTTAAAATAAAGGATAAAAAGCAGAAATATGCAGTTTATGCAAACAGAGCTGTTGATGCTTTGAAAAAGGAGCTGGAAAGAGTTGGCTGTTAAGGTTATTGTTGATGCTTTCGGAGGAGATAACGCTCCTCTGGAGGTTATCCGCGGCTGTGAAAGAGCTGTTAAGGAGCTTGGAACAGAAATTATTCTCACAGGCAGTGAGAGCAAAATAAAAAAGTGTGCAGAAGAAAACGGTGTAAGCATTGAAGGCATGGAAATCGTGCATACTGATGATGTTTTTGATATACATGAAGAACCGAAGGAAATTATCAAGTCGGGCAAGAATACTTCAATGGCTGTCGGACTTTCTCTTCTTGCAGAGGGCAGAGGAGATGCTTTCGTTTCAGCAGGAAGTACAGGCGCTCTTGTTATGGGTGCAACCTTTATCGTCAAGCGTATCAAAGGCATTAAGCGTATTGCACCTTCACCTGTTATGCCTGCTGACAAGGGCAGTTTCATACTTGCTGATGCAGGCGCAAATACAGAATGCAGACCCGAAATGATTGTACAGTTTGCTGTAATGGGCAGTGCATACATGGAAAAGGTAATGGGCATAAAAAATCCTAAGGTTGCGCTTTTGAACATCGGTGCAGAGGAAACAAAGGGACGTGAGCTTGAAATCGAGGCTTACGGACTTCTTGAAAAATCCGGACTTAATTTCGTCGGAAATATCGAGGCAAGAGATATGCCTAAGGGTGAGGTACAGGTTGTTGTAACAGACGGCTTTACAGGAAATATCGCATTGAAGCTGTATGAGGGAATGGGTTCATTCTTTGCTAAAAAGCTGAAATGGATATTCTCGGGCGCAGGAGTTCTCGGAGCACTTTTCTCTTTAGGAAAAATAAAGCAGTTTAAAAAGCAGATGGATTATAAGGAAGTCGGCGGTTCTGCACTTTTAGGTGTAAAGAAACCTGTCATTAAGGCGCACGGCAGTTCAGATGCAACAGCATTTTTCAATGCTGTAAGACAGGCGAAGAAATGCGTTGAAACTAATGTAACAGGCGAAATAGAGGCATATGTTTCAAAGCTGAGTGCTGATGACAGCAAGGAGTGATGACATGAGAAATATTGAAGAATTTGAAGAAATTATAGGATATAAATTCAAAAACAGGGAACTGCTTACTAATGCGCTTTCGCATTCTTCGTATGCAAACGAAAAAAAGCACACAGGCGGAAGTAATGAACGTCTTGAATTTCTCGGTGACAGCGTTCTTTCTATAGTAGTTTCCGATTATCTTTACAAGAATATAAATGTTCCCGAGGGTGATTTAACAAAGATGAGAGCGTCGCTTGTATGTGAAAAGTCACTTTTCATCTTTGCACAGAAGATACATCTCGGTGAATTTATGATGCTCGGCAGAGGCGAAGAAAATACAGGCGGCAGAGAAAGACCGTCAATTCTCGCAGATGCATTTGAGGCTGTAATTGCGGCAATTTATCTTGACGGCGGTATAGTGCCTGTTTCAAAGCATATTCTGCGTTTTATGCCTGAGGATCTTGCAATATCAAAGAAACCTGTTTTCAATGATTTCAAGACACTCTTACAGGAAATCGTTCAGAAAAATCCTGAGGAAAAGGTCGGATATTATATAATAGGTGAGGAAGGTCCCGACCATGACAAGCGTTTTGTGGTTGAAGTACGTCTTAATTCACAGGTTATAGGCACAGGCAAGGGAAAAAGCAAAAAGGAAGCTGAACAGTTTGCAGCAAAGGAAGCACTCGAGCTTATGGGCTATGAAGCACAGTAACATCTCCATATTTGTTCCACACGTAGGCTGTCCGCATATGTGCAGTTTCTGCAATCAGAACACTATAAGCGGAGCAGACGAACTTCCCGACGGCGAAAGCGTAAGGAAAATCTGTTCAAAGGCACTTTCTGAGGTTAAATATCCCGAGAATACGGAAATAGCTTTTTTCGGCGGAAGTTTTACCGCAATTCCGAAGGACTATATGCTTGAACTACTTACAGCTGCACATGAATATGTCGGTGACGGAAAATTTTCGGGAATAAGAGTGTCAACACGCCCCGATTATATAAATGCTGAAATACTTGAAATGCTTAAAAGCTATGGTGTTACGGCAATTGAACTCGGTGCACAGTCGCTTGATGACGAGGTGCTTACGGCAAATGAACGAGGACATTCCGCAGAGGATGTTGTGAATGCAAGCCGTCTGATTAAGGAATACGGCTTTGAACTCGGTTTGCAGATGATGACAGGTCTTTACAAAAGTGATTTGTCAAAGGATATGAATACAGCGGAGAAGATTATTGAAATTGCTCCCGATACAGTAAGAATATACCCTGTAGTAGTGCTGAAAGGAACAAGACTCGGTCAGCTTTACGAACAGGGAAAATATCCGATGATAAATGCCGATGAGATGTTCATGTTTTGTGCGGAACTTATCACAGCCTTTGAAAACAGCGGCATAAAAGTAATAAAATGCGGACTTCATGCATCTGAATTTGTAGAAAAGGATATGGCGGCAGGCTATTATCACCCTGCATTCCGTGAAATCTGCGAAATGTATATTTACCGCAGAGAGATTATGAAAATCCTTGAAGAAAACGGCGTGAAATCTGCTGAAATAGAAGTAAATGACAAATGCATAAGCAAGGCAAAGGGTCAGAAAAAAGCAAATACTCTGTATTTTGCAGAGAATGGCTTTAATGTTGTAATCACAGGAAATGCAGAAATTCCTGTTTATAAATGCAGAATGAGGAGGTGTTGAAATGTACCTTAAATCACTTGAAATACAGGGCTTTAAATCGTTCCCGGATAAGATAAATCTTACCTTTGACAAGGGACTCACAGCGGTTGTCGGTCCTAACGGCAGCGGAAAAAGTAATATCGGTGACTCAGTAAGATGGGTACTCGGAGAGCAGTCTACAAAAACTCTCAGAGGAAATAAAATGGAGGACGTTATTTTTTCCGGTACTGTTGCAAGAAAACCGATGGGTTTTGCGGCTGTTACGCTGAATATTGACAATTCAGACAAGAGACTTCCCGATATGGACGATGAAGTTTCTGTAACAAGAAAGCTTTACCGCAGCGGCGAAAGTGAATATCTCATAAACGGACGTTCATGCAGATTGAAGGACATAAACGAACTCTTCATGGATACAGGTCTCGGACGTGACGGCTATTCGATTATCGGACAGGGACGTATTGCAGAAATCGTCGGAGCAAAAAGCAACGAAAGACGTGATATATTTGAAGAGGCGGCAGGAATATCAAAATTCCGCTACAGAAAAATCGAGGCGGAAAGAAAGCTGTCAGCCGCACAGGAAAATCTTTTCAGATTAACGGATATTCTTTCAGAGCTTGAAAGCCGTATCGGTCCGCTGAAAACTCAGTCGGAAAAGGCTGAAAAATTCGTTAAGCTTGCAGAAAGACGAAAATCACTTGAAATTTCAGTATGGGTTGCACGTCTTGACGAATTAAAGGAAAAGCTTGACAGACTTGATGAGAAAATTCTCGTAAGCCGTAATGAATACGAAAACGTTGAAAATGACATTCAGCGTGAAGAACAGAAAATACAGGACGCTATCCGCAAAATGCAGGAAAGCACAATAAGACAGGACGAACTCCGCAAAAAAATGCTTGAGGAGGAACAGTCTGCGTCGGGAATGAAATCCGATATCGCTGTACTTGAAAATGATATCAGACACTGTACAGAGGCGATAAAGTCTGCACAGCAGAGTATAAAGGATTCCGACGGAGTAAGAAAAAAGCTCGAAAAGGAACGTGTTTCCGCTGAAAACAAAAAGTCTGAGCTTGAAAATCAGAGAGTACAGCTTGAAAAGGAAATTGCCGAAACACAACAGCTTTTCACACAGGCAGAGACTGAAAACTCAAAGCTTGGCGACAGTGTTGACAAGGCAGGAAGTGAAATCAATAATCTCTATATAAAGCAGAGTGAATACCGTTTTGCATCGGAAAATGCAAGAAAACTCATAGACGAACAGAAACAGCGTCTTGAGGAACTTCAGAAGGATTCAAGCGGTATTGAAAAGACACTTGCAGATTATCGTGAAAAATCTGTTCTTTCGGAAAAGGAACTTGCTGAAAACAGCGAAAAATCCGAAGGCTTGAAAAATAAACTCGGCGGTATGGAAAAGCTTTGTCAGTCAAGACGTGAAAGCTTTGAAAAATCAAAAAATGAGTTTGAGCGTGTTCTCTACGAACTGAAAGACAGACAGCAGAGAAGAAAGATACTCAGCGACCTTGAAAACAATATGGAAGGCTTTGCAGGAAGTGTAAAGCAGATTCTCAAAGCATCAAAACAGGGACGCATAAGCGGTATTTTCGGAACTGTCGCACAGAATATAGGTGTTGAACCGCAGTACGCAGTTGCAGTTGAAACTGCACTCGGCGGTGCAATGCAGAATATAATTGTTGAAAACGAAGACATCGCAAAGAGATGTATCCGTTTCCTTAAAGAACAAAAGGGCGGACGTGCAACATTTCTCCCGATAACATCGGTAAAGGGCTATGAACTTCACGAACAGGGACTTGAAAACTGTGACGGATTTGTAGCAAATGCAAGCCGTATCGTTACCTATGACAGTAAATTCAGCGGAATTATAGCGTCACTTCTCGGACGAATAGTAATTGCCGAGGATATCGACTCAGCAACGCTGATTGCAAAGAAATACGGCTATAAATTCAGAATAGTAACTCTTGACGGACAGGTAATCAATGCAGGCGGTTCATTCACAGGCGGTTCGGCACAGCGTTCGGGCGGTATCATTACACGAAAGAACGAAATTGATACTCTTGACTCTGAAATTGCTGAGCTTACAAAGAAAAGGGAAAGCCTTAACGCAGAGACAGAAAAACTCCGTGCAGAGAGTACAAAGCTGAACTACGACAGAGAGGCTGTAAGAGAAGAAATAAGCAGATGTGAGTCGGACAGAATCCGTATTACAGCTGAAATTTCAAGCCTTGAATCACTTATAAATCAGATAAGTACTCAGTCGGAGAATTCCGAAAAGCTTGTTGACGAGGCTGAACGCAAAATTGCAGAGGCTGAGGAAACAATTTCAGTATCCGAAAAGTCACTTGCCGAAACAGATGAGCTTATCCGCACAGCAGAAGAAAAGCTTGCCGAAGGACAGTCAAGCAGAGAAAAACTCCGTCTTAAACGTGCAGAGATTTCCGAAAAACTGTCATCACTGAAAATAAAGTGCATAGAGATTAACAAGGATATCGAAACACAGGAAAGTGAAATAAAGCGTGTTGCTGAAAGTCTTGACGAACTGCAAAACAGCGGTACAAGATTTGAGGATGAAATAAAGCGTCAGAATGATATAATTGCTGAGAAAAATGTTCAGATTGAAAAACTGAAAACAGACCTTTCATCATTCAGCGGAAACACAAAGAAATACAATGAAGAAATACTGAAATATCAGTCAATGCATACAGAGCAGACAAGACTTGTAAACGAAATGCAGAAGGGATTAAAGCAGATTAATGATGCAAAGGAAAAGCTTTCTGCTGAGGTTACAAGACTTGAAGAACGCCGTGAGTCAGTTTATCACGAAACTGACAACATAATAAGACAGCTTTCAGAGGTTTATCAGCTTACACGTTCAGAGGCATCGGCAATTGCTGAAAAAATGGAAGATATTGCATCTGCACAGCGTGAGCTTACAGATGTCAAAAACAAAATAAGAGCACTCGGAAGTGTAAATGTTGACGCTATAGAAGAATACAGAGAGGTTTCAGAGCGTTATACATTTATGTCTGAACAGGTTGAGGATATACGAAAATCAAAGGCTGAACTTGAAAAGATAATCACAGATCTTACAGCAGATATGTGCAGAATTTTCGCAGAGAATTTCCGTAAGATAAATTCAAATTTCAAGGAAATATTCACCGAACTTTTCGGCGGCGGAAAGGCTGAGCTTATTCTTACAGATCCAGAAAATGTACTTGAATCGGGAATTGAAATAAGTGTTGCACCGCCGGGAAAGGTTATCAAGAATCTTATTTCACTTTCGGGCGGAGAGCAGTCATTTGTAGCTATTGCAATTTATTTTGCAATACTCAGACTAAGACCGGCGCCGTTCTGTATTCTTGATGAAATAGATGCGGCACTTGATGAGGTAAATGTAAGAAAGTATGCACAGTATCTCAAAAACTTTACGGATACAACACAGTTTGTACTTGTAACACACAGAAGAAGTGCTATGGAAGAGGCAAACGTTCTCTACGGCGTAACAATGCAGGAGGACGGTATATCAAAACTTCTTAAAATGGAACAGGTTGATTTCCAGGAAGATGTTGCTGATATACAGTAAAGGAGGATAATATGGGAATAATTCAGAAGATTGCCTATGGTCTCAGAAAGACTAAGGATTATCTTTTCGGCGGAATTCAGAGAGTACTCAATTCATTTACTGAAATTGATGATGATCTTTTTGATGAACTTGAAGAGCAGATGATAATGAGCGATATAGGCGTTGAAACATCAGAAGAAATATGTACACGTCTTCGCAAAAAGATAAAGGAAAGAGGAATTACAGATCCTCAGGAAATAATGGAACTTCTGCACGAGGTTATTTCAGAAATTATGGGAGATGATACAGGTCTTGACCTTTCAGTATCACCGGCTGTAATTATGGTAATCGGTGTAAATGGTGCAGGAAAGACAACAACAATCGGCAAGCTTTGTCATCAGTTCAAAAAAGAAGGCAAAAAGGTGCTTGTTGCAGCGGCTGATACATTCAGAGCAGCGGCTATTGATCAGCTTGAAGTATGGACACAGAGAGCAGGAGTAGATATTGTCAAGCACGCAGAGGGTTCAGACCCGGGTGCAGTTGTATATGATGCACTTGATGCGGCACAGGCAAGAGGCTGTGATGTTGTAATTATTGATACAGCCGGCAGACTTCATAATAAGAAAAATCTTATGGATGAGCTTGCAAAAATCAATCGTATCATTGACAAAAAAGCCGGAGAAAGCTCAAGGGAAACACTTCTTGTACTTGATGCAACAACAGGACAGAATGCGGTAAATCAGGCAAAGCTTTTCGGTGAAACAGCACCAATCAGCGGTATTGTACTTACAAAGCTTGACGGTACAGCCAAGGGCGGTATTGTAATTTCAATCAAGAATGAAATGAGCATACCTGTAAAGCTTATCGGTGTAGGTGAAAAGATTGAGGATTTACAGCCGTTTGACAGCAGAGTTTTCGTAGATGCACTCTTCTCAATGCCTGTACCTGACGAGGAAGAAGATACAGAAGAAACAGAGGAAGTATACGGCGAATATAACGAATACGGCGAATTTGTACCATATGAGCTTGAAGAAGACGAGGTTCTCGGTGAGTACAATGAGTATGGTGAATTTGTACCATATGAAACTGTAGAATATGATGAAGACGAAGAAGAGTCTGAAACTGCAGAAGAAGCAGAAGAAGTCGAAGAAGAAACTGAAACTGCAGAAGAAACAGAAGAAGTCGAAGAAGAAACTGAAA
>JAKSQU010000035.1 GCA_024403965.1 Ruminococcus sp. | reverse complement strand
GCTCGTTACTCCTTACACCCTCCCGTGCTACCCCTGTAGGCTTACCGTTCTTGTGCCTTGTCCCTTGCGACTTTTATATTTTATCACACTTTGTATCTTTTGTCAACACCATTCCGTCACAATCTTATACCATGTTTTTCTGTTATTTTATGTGCATTTTGCTATTCGTCATTTTGTATAGGTTTTTCTCGTCAATTTTTCTCTCTGTTTTTTTTATTTTCTATTGAAAATTACTTTATTTTGTGATATAATCTATTTATAACTGTTGAAGGGAGTTTTATTTTTGACACCTAAAGAAGAATTTATTCAGATTTATAATGAGAATATCAAGAGAAACGGTGCTGATAAACTGCTTGAATTTCTGCTAAAAAGCGATTTCTTTACTGCTCCGAGCAGTACTCGTTTTCACGGCAGTCACGAAGGCGGTCTTGTACAGCATAGTCTTAATGTTTATTACTGTCTGAAAGACTATCTCTCTCGTCCACGTACAAAGGAACTTTACGGCATGGACTATTCCGAAGAAACAATTGCTATTGTTGCTCTTCTTCATGATGTCTGCAAGGTTAACTTTTATACTACTGAAATGCGCAACAGAAAAAACGAGTCTACAGGTCAGTGGGAAAAGGTTCCTTATTATTCTATTAATGATACTCTCCCCTACGGTCACGGAGAAAAGTCTGTTTACATAATTTCGGGATATTTATACGGTGACGACAGACTTACCCGTGAAGAGGCTTTTGCTATTCGCTATCATATGGGATTTTCGGGTCCGGAAGATAACAATACTATCGGCAAGGCTCTTGAAATGTATCCCCTTGCTCTTGCTCTCAATGTCGCTGACATGGAGGCATCTTACTATCTTGAGGGATTTCAGAAATAACAGGAGGTTTTTATTATGAACTGGTATGATAATGCCATAATCTATCACATCTATCCGCTCGGTTTCTGCGGTGCACCTAAATTCAGTGATGATACTGATGAGGTTTCCTATCGTCTCGACAAAATCCTTGACTGGATTCCGCATTTAAAGGAAATGAATGTTGACGCTGTTTACTTCGGACCTGTTTTTGAGTCAGTTGAACACGGCTATGATACTATTGATTATAAGAAAATTGACCGCCGTCTCGGTGACAATAATTCTTTCCGCTATATCTGTGACCAGTTACACGAAAACGGTATCCGTGTAATTCTCGACGGTGTATTCAACCATGTAGGACGTAAATTTCCGCAGTTTGTTGATGTTCAGAAAAATGGTCAGAATTCGGGCTACTGTGACTGGTTCCAGAATCTTAATTTCGGCGGTCAGAGTCCTTACGGTGATCCTTTCTGGTATGAAGGATGGCACGGTCACTATAATCTCGTTAAGCTTAATCTCAGAAATGTCGGTGTATGTGACCACATTATTGATGCTGTAAACTACTGGATTGAATCATTCGGTATTGACGGTATTCGTTTCGATGCCGCTGATTGTATCGACTTCGATTTCTTTAAGCGCATTCACAATTTCTGCAAGGGCAAAAAGCGTGATTTCTGGCTTATGGGCGAAATCATTCATGGTGACTACAACAGATGGGCAAATAACGAAATGCTCGACAGCGTTACTAACTACGAATGCTACAAGGGACTTTATTCTTCTCATAATGACAAGAATTACTTTGAAATTGACTACTCTATCAATCGTCAGTCAGGTTCAAACGGCGGTATCTACAGAAATATCAATCTCTATAATTTCGTTGATAACCATGACGTAAACCGCCTTGCATCTACTCTCAATAATAAGGCTCATTTACCGCTTGTTTATACTCTTATGTATGCAATGCCGGGTATTCCGTCTATTTACTACGGCAGTGAATACGGCATTGAAGGACGCAAGGAAAATAATTCTGATGATAATCTCCGTCCGTGTCTCCATCTTAACGATATGAATTCTCTTGACGATTCACTTTATAAGCACATTGTCAAGCTCGGCAGAATTTATCGTGCTTACCCTGCAATGAGAACAGGCGCTTATGAGAAAATCATGATTACAAATCAGCAGTTACTCTTCAAAAAAGTTCTTGGTGACCAGGTTATTTATGTTGCTCTCAACCTTGCTGATTATGAATTTGACCTTAATTTCGGCACACATCTGCCGAATCTCGTTGATGTTTTAACAGGCTCTCCTGTTGATGTAAGCAACGGAAATGTTCATGTAAAAATGCGTCCTTATTCATCAATGATTATTGTTTCTGATGATATTGTTAATAAGGAACCGGATAATGATACTGTTTCAGCTGTCGAAGAATACAAGGATACAGAAATCGTTATCGGTGCTAAATATCGTCATTTCAAGGGCAATGAATATGAAGTTGTTGCTGTTGCTCGTCACAGCGAAACCATGGAAGAGCTTGTTATTTACAAGTCTCTCAATGATGGTGAAATCTGGGCAAGACCTAAGTCTATGTTTGTCGGTAAGTCTGGAGATGTAAGAAGATTTACTAAGATTGGCTAAGATATAGTATTGCGGCGCAGCCGCCACTCACCAGAGTCCAGAGAGGTGTAGACCTCTTTGGCAGGGGGTGTACGAGGGGGACAGAGTCCCCCTATAAAGCAGTAAAACAAGCAAGGCGATGTTTTACGGAATTTACTAATTTTCCCCCTCGGCTTGCCCGACGATATTATATATTTTTTCTAAAAGAAATACCGCATAAAGACCATTAATCTTTATGCGGTATATTTTTTTAATCATATCTGAGCGCATCTATAGGATTCATTTTTGCCGCCCTGTTTGCAGGGTAATATCCGAATATTAATCCTATTGCCATTGAGCATAATACCGATATTATTATTGCGGCTATTGATGGTGCTATTGTAATTACTATTGACGATGTTCCCTTTGACATCCTGTCAAGCACTATTTTTCCGACAGCTCCTATCAGATAGCTTGAACCTAAACCTAACAGTATTCCTATTATTCCGCCTAAAAGCGAAAGTACTATAGCCTCGGTTACAAACTGTACTCTTATTGCGGAATTCTGTGCGCCGAGTGCTTTTCTTATGCCTATTTCACTTGTTCGCTCTGTTATGCTTACAAGCATTATGTTCATTACTCCGATTCCGCCTACAAGAAGTGATATTGCCGCTATTACTGCAAATGCAAGGGTAACCATTTTCAGCACGTTGTTTATATCATCTACATCGTCTGAATACCAATCATATACTTTCATAGTCCAGTATTCATTGTTTTCATATATTTTGTCGAAATATGACTGTAAACGTGCAAATGTTACATCTTTACCGTATTCCTTATTCCAAAGAAACGTCATCCATGTTGTATAAAGATTATCTATATCCACTCCGTAATAATCAAAAACTGTGAGATACGGAATAAACACCTTATATGACTTATGCGTACCTTCTGATAATACATCCTTGCTGTTATCCTTGCAGATTCCGACTACATATACTTCTATTTCTTCGCTTTCATCAATAGAAATTGTTACAGGCTTTCCTAATATTGAGTCGCCCTTTCCGTAATCTTCTGCAAATGATTCTGTAACAACCGCTGTATATTTTCTCTCTATATCATCACGGTATGTTATTCCTCTGCCCGATATAATATCTATATCCATGAATTCAAGATATCCGCTCTGAACTCCTGTTATACTTACGCTGATTTCATCATCTTCATTTCTTACAGTTCCGTTTGCAAAACCTTCTGAATCACATAATTCAAAATAACCGGGATACTTCTCTGCAATATCATATTGAGTTTTATATGTAAGAAAATCTTCTCTGCTGTATGGTGCAATTTCATCTGTATCGTAATTTTTTCTGCTTAATCCTACATCATAAATATTGGTTGAAAACTGTCCGAATGCATCATCAACTATTTTATGCAGTGAATTACCTATGGTTGTTATTGTGATTACCGCTGATATACCGATGATTATTCCGAGCATTGTGAGCAGAGAACGCATTTTGTTTGCTCTTATTGATGAAAAAGCCATTTTTACGCATTCCAAAAAGTTCAATTTACTTTACCTCCGAATCCGATATGATTTTTCCATCACTTATTGTTATTATTCTGTCCGTTTCCTGTGCAAGCTCGGGACTGTGTGTGATGAGTATTATTGTCTTGCCTTTTTTCTTGTTCAGTTCATGGAATATGTCCATTATCTTTCTTCCTGTTGCAGTATCAAGTGCGCCTGTCGGCTCGTCGGCAAGTATGATTGACGGGTCATTTGCCATTGCTCTTGCTATTGATACACGCTGTTTCTGTCCACCCGAAAGCTGATTCGGATAATGCTCACATCTGTCACTCATTTCTACCATTTCCATGAGTTCAAGTGCGTGTTCACGGCGTTTTTTCGCTGAATAGCCTTTATAAAGCATTGGCAGTTCAACATTTTTCAGCGCATTCATTCTCGGTATGAGATTAAATGTCTGAAATACAAAGCCTATTTCGGCATTTCTTATTTTGCTGAGTTCACTTTCTGAATGTGAGCTTATATTGTTTCTGTTAAGTATGTATTCTCCGCTTGTCGCTGTATCAAGCAGACCGAGTATGTTCATAAGTGTACTTTTTCCCGCACCCGATGAACCTACTATTGATACAAATTCTCCTTCTTTTATATCAAGAGATATATCGAAAAGTATCTGCAGTTCGTTTTCCATACCTATGTTAAAGCTCTTGTTTATGTTTTTAAGACTGATTATTGATTCAGGCATTGCTTTTCTCCATTTATTCAAGTATCAGATTAACTTTTTTGCCGACTTCAACTGTTTCAGGCATAGAAACTACAATTGTTCCATCCTTGATTTTTGCACCTGAGATAATTGTGAGATAGTTTGTTTCAATGCCTTTTTCTATCTCTGTCTTGCTTACTGTATAACCGACATCAGAAGGCTCTGCGAGATATACATAGTATTTGTCATTTTCGGAAATAATTGAATCATACGGCACAGCATATACATTTTTTGTTGTGCTGAGAATAATTCTTGCTGACGCTGTCATTCCTAAGAATACCTTGTCTAACTTGTCTCTGTCTGTAATGTCAATCTTTATTCCGTAGGTTTTAGCATTTGACTCCATATTTGCACTTATATCTGCTATACTTGAAATTTCGCTGAGTGTACCGTCAATTTCTTCGTCACCTGTTGCAACTGTCTTAACTGACGCTTTCATGCCTTCTTCAAGCTTGTATATCTTTGTTTCTGAAAGACTTGCTGTAATGAAATAATTATTGACATCTGTAATTGTGCAGAGTGTATCACCATAAGGCATTGCACCTTCTCTTACATTGAGAGCTGTGATTATGCCGTCTCTGTCTGCTTTTACTACACATTTTTTAATCTGCTCGTCAAGCTGGTCAATATCATTCTGTTCAATGCTGTACTGTGCAAACTGTTCTGCGTCAAGTACATCCTGTGCAGACTGAATACTGCCGTTATCTGACATTCTCACTTCATCATATGCGTCATATGCCGCAGTTACAGCGTTGTCATATTCTGAAAGTCCGCTGTGTAGAAATTCCATTTTTTCTTCAAGATTTATATACTGTTCAACAGTTGAACGGTATTCTGCCGCAGTTTCCGACTTTTCATCTGTTATATCGGGGTGCTGTAAAAGTCCGTTTGCATATTCAACAAGTGCATTATACTCATTTACAATATTGTTGTACTGATTATATGCGTTGTCTCTTGCATTTTCAGCGTCTCTTATTTTCTGCTTTGCCTTTGAAATAACTGCTGAATTTGTATTCTTTGCATTTTCAAGATTACGTTCATTTATACGGTGTTCAGTTTCCATTTTATCACGCTCAGTATTGTAACCCTGTACAAGCTTGTCATACTGAGTCTGTAAGCTGTCTTTATCAAATTCAAAAAGAACATCGCCTTTTTTTACATAATCTCCTACAGCAACGTTTACCTTGATACACTTTGACTGCTGTGAATTTTCAATCGGATATTCTTCACCCTTTATTGAACCCGAAATGCCTATGCTGTCGTCAATGTCTTTTTTTTCAAGCTTGACTGCGGCAACGTTGACAAGTTCTGTTTCGTTTTTATTTTTGCCAAGTGCATTAAATCCGAATGCACCGCCTGCTAAAACAAGTATAGCCGCTGCGGAAATAATTACAGGTTTTTTCTTCATTGTTATGCTCCCTTAATTGAAATCATCCCCGTACAGCATAATCTGTACGGGAATGTGTAATTGCTCAGTATGACTCCACCTTGCTGCATATCAGAGCAATTTCCGACTGATAATTATATATTATATTACCTATAGTATCATAACATATCTATATAAAAAAGTCAATAGATTTAATGCAAAACCGCACAATTACCGCCTGACGGCTATATGTGCGGTATTGCCATAAAAAAAAACGATATCTGCACTTTTCACACAGATACCGCTTTATCTCATTCTTTTAAATTTTGGCTTTATGCGTTTTTTGTACAGTACATAGAGAATATCAAGGTTCACATCATACATTACAAACAGAATATTAGCAAGTCCGAGCATTGCATATCCGCCGTATTTTCCGAACTCTTCAAATTCTTCAAGCATTTGTTCAAGTCCGAAAATGTACACTGTAACATAGTAATATGCTATTGTGCAGATATTGAAAAATATGAACTTTACTATTCTGCTTAAAAGCTTAGGCTTGATTTTCTGTATGTACATTCTCACTATCGGATAATGTCCGAAAAGCATTATAAATACAAGTGCCGCTTCCTTATCGAAGGTGATGAAAAGCGACAGCAGACTTACCGAAATATAGGTCAGAAATGCCCACCCTGTATTTACTTCAACTGCTATTATCATGAGAAGTACTCCTGCTATCATAGGAAGCAGAAGGTACAGTGCCGGCATTATTCCTGCAAGAAACATTGTTACAAGACACAATGCTGACACTATTCCGCCTAAAGCTACTCTGTAGCTTATATCTCTCATCTTTTAGTCTTCCCTGTCTTTGAGTTTTCCGTGCTGAATTTCATATACTATTGCTGACATCAGCTTATGGGGTACGAATTTTGAACCAAATGCTCCGAGTTTTACTGTTAATCCCGGAATTGCAAAAAACTTTCCCGCAAACAGCTTTTTAAGTGCATATTCTGACACATAATCCGCACTAATCGGCTTTACGCTGAATTTAACTCCTGCACGATTATTGAAATTTGTTGCAACAGGTCCGGGACAAAGCACTGTTATGCTTACATTTGACCTGTCACGTCTTAATTCTTCATATATTGCAAGCGATAGTCTCAGCACATAATTCTTTGATGCGTAATATGATGACATGAGCGGTCCTGACATAAATCCTGCAACTGATGCAACATTCAGTATCATTCCATGGTCTTTTTTCTTGAAGTCACGAAGAAACAGCTTTGTCAGTATGTGAAGTGCAGTTATATTTACGTTAAGCATATTTATTTCGTCTTCAATATCTGTTTCATCAAACTTTCCGAAAATACCATAGCCTGCGTTGTTAACAAGAATTTCAATATCTTTTTCCTTACAGAAATCGTATACTCTGAAAACGTCTTCCTTTTTTGAAAGGTCGGCACATATGATTTCTGTACCCTTTCCGAAACGTTCTTTCATTTCATTGAGTACTTTTTCATTTCTGCCTGTGAGAATAAGTTCCCATCCTCTTTTGTACAGCTTTTCTGCAAGACTCATTCCTATTCCCGATGTTGCGCCTGTTACAAGTGCTTTCATTGTCTTTTCCTCCTATGAAAGCAGTTCATCTCTGAACAGCTTTTCACTATTTACGTTTTCGATACCGAACAGTATGAGTGTCTGTTCATAATCATTTATGTCTGCATAGTCACTTAATTTTCCGTCTGTAAATTCGGGTGATACTACTGTGATTTTATTGTAATGCTGTGTCAGAAACGGAATGAAACAGTCTGCATAGCTGTCCTTTATCACAAGCAGTTTCTTTTCGTTATTTACTGTGGTTTCTATCTCAATCACAGGCACAGGCTCTCCGAGATACATATCGTACATATATCCGTTTTCAGCCATTTTCATATCATAAAGCTCTTTTTTCTGTTTGTTTCCGTATTTGTCTGACGATACACAGGAAACCACCTTTTCTCCGTTAGGATAATCATAAATATCTATAAGGTCTGATTTTGTATCAGTATAGAGTGTGCGGTTATAAAGATTTCCTCTGAATTTGTCAGTAATATGCATTATGGTATATTTATCATAAGGTGTAGGAAGAAATCCGAGCTTTTGTATTACTGTTCTGTATACACAGTATGCCCCGTAGCTTGTCCATTTAGTATCATTTCTGAAATAAATATAGTTGTCATTGAGCATTTTCAGTATGTTGTATGCGTCAATCTTTCGCACATCATCTGATATTCTGCCGTATAGTCCGCTTATCTGTCGGCTTTCGGGATTTTCAAGCAGATATGCGGGCAGTTTGTCGCCGTATACACCCGATGATGTCGGAATTACAGCTACATACACCGTTCCTTTGTATGAGTCTGCAAATGCATTTATAATCTCAACTGCTTTTCCGTTTATCTCTCTGTCAGACATTTCTGCGTCAAGAAGACTGTCTTCACCGATAAATACTCCGTTTACAAGATTTTCTCCTGTTTCACGGCTGATATGTGATTTTACAGACAGCCACTTACTTCTTTTAAAAAGATGGTCTGACGCATAGGATTCAAGTCCGCTGAAAAAACTGCCGTCTGTTACTGATGACAGTGTGAATTTCGGAAAAGATTCAAGTTCTCTGTTTTCTTCGTCTGAACGTGTTTTTTTATTGCTTAATGCTGTTGCAAGTGCAACTGAAAGCATAAATCCAAGCAGTAATACTGCTGTGAGTTTTTTTAACATTTCCTTCACCGAAATCACCTCACAGTCTGAAAAGCACAGTATCAGCATTCTGATTTGCTGATATATATGCTGTGCAGATAATCAGAAATGCTAATGCAAGAACAGGCTTTATAAATGAAATGACTATTCCTGTTTTCTGCCTTTCAGCCTTTCTGATAAGCTTTTTTGCAGCAGGTGTTGCGAAAAATACTGCAATTGCCAAAAGCAGTATATATGCCCTTATAAAATAGAATGTAAGTGAATCGGCAAAGCCGTATCTGCCGAATAATGCAGATATCATGCTTAATGCGTCTGAAATGCTGTCTTCTGAAAGGAATACTCCCCATAACAGCGTTGCAATAAGTGTACAGAATACGCCTGTGATTTTCAATGTTCCCTTTTTAAGTATATAGCCTTCTGCTGAAATCACAAGTCCTATTATCATTCCTGCGACAAAGCCTGTAATGCTGAATTTAAACCAGAATCCGAGCATTCCCCACGCAAGAACAAAAAATACAAGTCTTATGTAGGGATTACGGCTTGATGATGTAAGCGGTTTTCTGATATATGTTCTGAACCATCCTGTTACCCCTGTCAGCCATCTTGACGCAAATAATCTGACTCTGTATCTGAAAAGCGGATATGGAAAGCTGTCGGGGAATCTGTATCCGAAACATTCTGCTGTACCCCTTCCCATATCTGCTATACCCGACATGGTAAAGTAAAGGCAGAGTATATACGCTGTCATTCCAAGAAGAGTTGTGAGTGCTGTGAGATTTTCGTGTCCTATTTTATTTACCGCTGAATAAAGAAGATAAAGGCTGTCGGCAATAATCACCTTTTTGACAAGTCCCTTTACGAAAATGCAGAGTCCTGTGCCTGTCTGTGCAAAACCACGTTTCTGCCTGTCAAGTATCTTGCTGAATTCACTGTACTGCATACACGGTCCCATGTAAAGACGTGGAAAAAATACTATGTAAAGGGCATAGCGTATAAGATTTTTTTCTGCTTTCTGTCTGCCCTTGTAAATATCTGTAAGCATTCCCACAGCGGAAAGCGTGAAAAATGATATTCCAAGGGGATAGAATATTTCGGGTGCATGAACTGTATTTCTGAACCATTCCATATATGGTGCACGAAATGCAAATATTGCCGTAATATCGATTATTACCATCGACGCAAGCGGAATTTCTGCTATCGAACCCTTTTGCTTTATGTATTCGGTCAATCTGCACATTGTGTAATTAAGCAGTATGTATACCGCCATGAATATCAGAAAATACAGACTTGAAAATCCGCAGAAAAGCATACTTAATCCAAGAAGTGCCTTTTCACTGTGCTTTTTCGGAATGAGATAATACACAGCAAGTGATATCGGAAGAAATCCGTAAATATACAGTAAACTGCTATATTCCATCGTTTTCCCCTTTCAGCCTTTCGGTCATTTCCGCAAGTCCTTTGCTGTCGGTCATTGTTCGCAGTACCTCTATAAGTGCGGTTGCTGAAAGAAGTTTCGGAAGTCCGAGACTTGCCTGTAATTTTTCTCTCAGTTCACTGCTGTTTGGTCTTCCGCTGAGACCGAGTTCAAATAATGTCGCCTTTGTTATATCCGAAGT
This sequence comes from Ruminococcus sp., assembly GCA_024403965.1. GTDB lineage: Bacteria > Bacillota > Clostridia > Oscillospirales > Ruminococcaceae > Ruminococcus. Next base: position 6,522 of record JAKSQU010000035.1, on the reverse strand, counting down.
TTTCTCTCGCTCGGATGATGTTATTCCTGCTTTGGCAAATGCCTGTTCAAGAGTTTTTACGTCAATTCCCTCGACACCGAGTTTTCCCTCAGCAGACGGCTTTGTCTTGCGCTTTTCCTTGCCGAATACATCGGGAATATACACATTTTTAACCCTGCCGTTTGATGTGGCACCTTTAATGTAGCCTCTGATTTTTCTTCCTGCGCTGTCTGAGTCTGTGAGTATTACTATGCCTGTTTTTTCAGCGTAGTATCGGATAAGTCCGAGTTTTTCCTTATCCTTGAATATTCTAAAGCCGTTGGTTACGATTATTACTGCGTCTACAACTGATGATAGCTTTATCTTATCATATTTTCCCTCTACAATTACAGCCTCATCTATCTTAATCATCAGTACCTCACTTTTTTCCTGTCATAAGCATTGATGTTACCATCTGCTCAAGTATTATTTTTTCATCTGCATTTGATGAATTCAGTTTTACGTTTGTATCTCTTAAAATTGCAATACATTTTCTGAGTCTTTCAAGACTTGCCGATGTGCCGTTTCGGTAAAGCTTATCTATTGCAAATCCCCTTGCAAAATACGAAAAATCCTGTTTTACCGTATCGGCGGATTTGCCGTATTTTTTAGCACACTGTATTCTGTAAAGGTCAAGAAAGCTGTTTGTAACCGCTCGAAGCACAGCACCACGGTTATCCTTGTCTGCCATAAGGTCATTGAGTGCGTCAAAAGCATTTTTCTCATCAAATGCCGCAACTGCGTCTGCAAGTCTGAATGCTGTAACTCCGCTTTCAGTATGAACCATATCGTGTATAATTTCACTTGTAATTTCATTTCCGCCGCAGTATGAACACAGCTTGTCTATTTCATTTTTTATCATCAGCTTGTCGCAGTGACACATTTCTGCAAGTTCCTTTGCACTCTTTACAGAAATAAATCCGCCCCTTGCTGAAATTGATGATGCTATATCCTTTGCCATATCCTGTGCGCTTTTTACTGCACATTCAACCGCAAGTCCGTTTTTAGCAACGAAATCGGCAAGCTTTTTATTCTTGTCCTTTATCACATTCTGCTTTGATTTGTAATCGTATTTTATGTCAATATCAAAGCCTGTTACATTGAAAATAACGATTGTCTGCGGCGGCACTTCCTTAACCGCATCAAGGAGTTTTTTTGTAATATCGTCTGCACGGAGTCCTGTCATAACTTCTCTCGGACGTTCACAGTTATAGTCATTAATCAGTATGACATTATAATCAGCCATCATAGGCATTATCTGAATCATGTCATAAAGTTCTGATAAATCAAGAAGTCTGCCTTCAAGCTTGTTGAGTGCAAATTCTTCATTATCTCCAAGTGCAGTTTTTATAATCAGCTTTGTCAGTTTTTCAACTTCGGGGACATCCTGTCCGTATATATAGTAAAGATTGTCGAATTCGCCTTTTTTCAGCTTTGACTTCAATCCCTTTGAATCTGTCTGCGGCATTAAAGCCTCCTTCTGTAAAGTCCTTTTTCGGACAATACTATTTCATAGTTTCTGTCATCTGTTTTTCTGCCGTATACTATGTTTGTGCCGTCAGATTTTTCGCTGTCTGCTGACGGAACAAAATACACTCTGTTTCCGCTGTATACTATTTCAAGCACTCCGTCTGCAAAATCGATTTCATATTCATTTCGGCTGATATGAAATCCGCTTTCGTCAAAATAATCAGAAATCTCTGCGCCGTTTATCTCTGTATCAGAAAGTGCTAAACAGTATTCTGCATTTACGTTTTTCATATTCTCCGCATAGGCTGTATACTGCGACTGCGGATTTTTTGCAAGTATCAGATATTCAGCTTTTTCTATGCCGTTTTCCGAAAGATATACTGACACATATTCGGGAGTACGATGATGTCCCGAAAGGTCAATTATATCTGTTTGTCCCCTGTACGAAACTACTGCCGACGCATTCGTGTTTTTTCCGAGAACAGCTATTCGGAATTCATTGTTTCTGCGGTTTACTGTGTAAGCCGAAACTGTCAGAAATACAAGAAATGATACTGTAACTGCTGAAAAAACAGCTTTTCTGTTTCTGACTAAAAGATATATTCCCACACAGGCAAATCCAAGAAACAAAACCATTTCTGACGTTTTGTCAGAAATATGCGCTATATGTGAAAATCTGATTTCAGCAACATTTTCACTTACGGATATTACTGTTTTTATCAGTATTTCCGAAAGTACAAGCACAGGTATCATGCCGTTTGAAAGCATATATACAATGCCGAATATCATTGACACTGTGCACAATGGTACAAGCAGTATATTGCTTATCGGTGATACAACCGAGCTTTCGCCGAAAAATATCATGCTCATCGGGAATACCGAAATACAGGTACATATTCCTGTTACAAAATCTTTTGTCAGTTTATCCGTCAGAGTTTTTGTTTTCATATTCTTTGTCATAAAAGGAGCAAATACGGCTATGCCGAATGTTCCCGACAATGAAAGAAGAAAGCCTTCGTCATAAATTGAATACGGTGAACAAAGACAGATAAGCAGTGACGCTCCCGAAAGTGAATTAAGCGAATCATTCTGTCTGCGGAAAAGCGGTGCGGAATACATGAAATTCATCATAACTGCCGCTCTAACTGCGGAAACAGGTGTGTCAGCAAGCAGAATAAATCCGAAAAGCAGTAAATTCATAAGAAAAAGCGAAACAGCCTTGCCGATATGAAGTCTTTTCAGAAAGAACATAAGTACAGCCGCAAGTATTGATACATGAAGTCCCGAAACTGCAAGGATATGCCCAATGCCGCTTCGGTAAAGTGCAGTTTTTATACTGTCATCAAGTCCGTGTTTTTCGCCAAAAAGCATTCCGCCGAGAAATGCACCTGTGTCGCTGTCGGTTTCTGCGCTGAATTTAAAAATCATATTCTCCCGAAATTCTGCCGTGAGATTTTTTATAATGCGTCTGTGCTTTTTTTCTGTATGCAGATTTCCTGTGCTTTCAGCTGAAAGAAATACTCCGTCGGATTTATAGTATCTTTCGCTGTCAAACAGATAATCACTTTCAATAAGGCTGAATTCACATTCTTCAAGCTTTATTTCATCACCATATACAGCACCTGTGTCATCACCGAAAAAAGTCAGTTTTACGTTAGTTTCGCCGTTTGCAGTACCTTTCAGAACATATGACACAAGTCCCCTGTCATAACGCTTTACACTGACTACTTCTCCTGTGAATGTTCCTGTTGTGCCGTTCAGCATTGCCGCAGAATTGTATTTTATTTCTGTGTATCCGCTGAACACCGCAAAGCCTGTCAGAAATACTGCGGCTGTCAGTATATAGTCGGATTTCTTCCACTTTTCACGGACAGAATATACAAGCAAGCCAAACAGAAACGGAATGACAAGCAGATATATCCTTAAATCTGTAAAAAATGAAGCGAAAAACAATCCCGACATATATGACGCTGCCGCTCCAATCATTTTTCGCCTCATAATATTTTTACTCTGTTGGGAAAAGCGGTAGCTTTTCAAGGAATATTATATCATCTCTGTCTGCTGCATCACCCTCTGCAAGTACCGCAACTGAACCTGCAGTTTCTGCACCTACCGCAGCTGTAAGCTGTTCGAGTGCTTTGAGTGATTCGCCTGTGCTGATTACGTCATCAACGAGAAGTACCTTTTTGCCCTTTAAAAGCTCTGCTTTATCTGCTGAAATGTAAAGTTTCTGAACATTTGCTGTTGTGATTGACTTTACTGTTACTTCTACTGAATTCTTCATATAGAGCTTGATTGATTTTCTTGCTACTACATATGTTTTTCCGCTCTGTCTTGCCATTTCGTATGCAAGCGGAATTCCCTTTGACTCTGCTGTGAGTATAATGTCAAAGTCGGGGCATTTCTTTAAAAGTGCCTCTGCTGCTGCTACTGTAAGCTCTACATCAGAAAACATTACAAATGCACCTATGCTGAGTTTTTCATTGAGTGGACAAAGCGGAAGTTCTCTTTCAAGACCTGCTATGGTCATCTTGTATGTGCTTTCCATTGTCTGCCTCCGATTATTCAGTTTTGCCGAGTGATTCAGGTCCCCAGCCCATCTTTACTCCGCCTAAAAGGTGGAAATGACGATGCTTTACTGTCTGTCCTGCGTCATCACCGCAATTATTGATAAGTCTGTAGCTTTCAATTCCCTCAGCCTTTGCTATCTTGCCTGCTGCCTCAAATATCTTTGCAACAACAGATGAATTTTCTGCTGTAATCTCATTTGCACTTGCAATGTGTACCTTTGGAATTATAAGAATATGAACAGGTGCAATAGGTGCAATGTCTCTGAATGCATATACATATTCGTCTTCATATACCTTTGTGCTCGGAATCTCTCCAGCTATAATCTTACAGAAAATACAGTCCATAATTATTCTCCTTTATTATGTTATCCAGTTTATCGGGGACTTATTTGGTGGAAACCCTTTTGAAAAAGGGTTATCCACCAAGCCCCCTTCCTAAAACTTTCACCGTTAAATTTTTCAAATCCTATACCGCCGCCATATATATTAAATGACCATATTCATCGGTTCGGCGGTATAGGATTTGAAAAATTTTAATGACAAAAGTCTTTGGAAAGGGGTTCGGGGAAGAACCTTTCTTCAGAAAGGTTTGCCCCGAAAAATTCCCCCGATATACTGAATTACTTAATTAATGCAGATACTACGTCTGCGAGTTTTGTGAGTGCGTCGTCGATTTTTGTAATGTCACCTGCACCAGCCATAGCGCCGTCAGGCTTTCCGCCGCCCTTACCGCCTGTGAGTGCAGAGATTTCCTTGACAATCTTGCCAGCGTTGCCGCCCTTAGCAACAGCATCCTTTGTACATACGCAGTAGAAAGTTCCCTTTTCGCCTGTTGTGCCTGCGAAGAGTGCAATAATTGCCTCGTTCTTGTCCTTTACGCTGTCGCCGAGTTTTCTGAGAGCGTCAGGTGTTGAGCCTTCCATTTTAGCTGAAACGAGTTTAACGCCGTTGATTTCCTGTGCGTTGTCAAAGAGAGCAGCTGTCTTTGCGTTTGCAATCTGCTGTGTAAGGCTTTCAAGTTTCTTGTCCTTTTCCTTTGACTCTGCAAATACTGATGCACACTTTTCAGGGAGTTCAGTAATATTTGCAAGCTTGAGTGCCTTTGCTGACTTGATGATTGTATTCTTGTAGCCGTTGAGAAGTTCAATTACTCCTATACCTGTTACAGCCTCGATACGTCTTACACCTGCCGCAACTGAGCTTTCAGATACAATCTTGAAAAGACCAATCTGTGATGTATTTGAAATATGTGTACCGCCGCAGAATTCAACTGACTTGTCAGCTGTTACAACTCTTACTGTATTGCCGTACTTTTCGCCGAAAAGTGCCATAGCACCGAGTTTCTTAGCCTCTTCAATCGGCATTTCCTTCATTGTAACTTCAATTGCAGACATGATTTCTGCATTTACGATTTCTTCAACCTTTGCAATTTCTTCTTCTGTCATTGCGCTGAAATGGTTAAAGTCGAAACGGCAAGCCTTTTCATTTACAAGCTGACCAGCCTGATGAACATGGTCACCGAGTACCTGACGGAGTGCATACTGAAGAAGATGTGCTGTTGTGTGGTTTCTCATGATTGACATTCTGCGTTCCTTGTCAATCTTGGCATTTACCTTGTCACCCTTACGGATTTCGCCCTGTTCAACAGATGAAATGTGAAGGAAATGTCCCTCTGACTTAATTGTATCTGCAACAGCGATAACATTGTTTCCGTTTGTGATAACACCTGTATCGCCTACCTGTCCGCCGCTTTCGGCATAAAATGGTGTTGTATCGAGAACAACAACTACATCCTCGCCCTCTGCTGCGCTTTCGATTTCTGTACCGTCCTTATAGATAGCAATAACTGTTGAGTTATCAGCCTCGAAATCTGTATAGCCTGTGAAGTTTGTTGCAGGTGCCTCAATCTTAATGCTGTTGTCAGCCCATGATGAGCCAGCCTTTGCAAGATGGTCAGCCTTTGCTCTTGCTCTCTGTTCCTTAGCAAGCTCTGTGAAACGGTCTCTGTCTACTGTAATTCCCATTTCCTCGCACATTTCAACTGTAAGGTCAATCGGGAAACCGTATGTATCTGAAAGCTTGAATGCGTCATCACCTGAGAGAACGTTCTTATTCTCTGCTTTAAGCTGATTTGTAAAGCCTGTGAGAAGTTCTGTACCCTTGTCGATTGTCTTTGCAAAAGCCTCTTCCTCAACACCGATAATCTTCTTGATGTATTCACGCTTTTCATCAAGCTCCGGATATGCGCCCTTGTTTTCGTTGATAACTGTATCACATACTTCGCAAAGGAATGGTCTTGTGATACCTAAAAGTCTTCCATGACGTGCAGCACGGCGGAGAAGTCTTCTGAGAACGTAGCCGCGTCCTTCGTTTGAAGGCATTACACCGTCACCAACCATGAATGTTGTGCTTCTGATGTGGTCAGTGATAACTCGGAGTGAAACGTCTGACTTGTCGTTTGTAT
>JAKSQU010000034.1 GCA_024403965.1 Ruminococcus sp. | reverse complement strand
ATGAATGGACAGCTGCTGGTACAAACGACACATGTATGGGTTACTTCGTATCAACATGGGGCTTCGGCGGATTCTTCCTCGATGCTGCAGGCGGCGAAGGCGGTGCTACATACGGCAACTGGGCAGTATGTGAAGGACCTCAGCCATTCTACTGGGGCGGTACATGGATCGTTGTAAATCCTGCTACAGATAACGGTGAAGAAGCTCGTGACTTCATCCTTTCAGCAACATCAGACGAAGCTCAGATGTCAGCATACGCTGTAGCTAAGCCAGAATTCGTAAACAACAGCAAGGTAATGTCAGATCTTATCTCTTCAAACACAGTATTCAACGAGAAGATCACAAACAACCTTGGTGGTCAGAACTTCTATGCTGAGCTCGCTGAGAACGCTAAGAACATTGACTTCAATGATCTTATCACTCCATACGATGCTACAATCAAGACAAACTTCATCGATGCAGTTAAGACAAACTACCTCGACGGTGGCGCATCATGGGAAGACACAGTTGAAGCATTCAAGGATCTCATTGCTGAAGCACTTCCAGACCTTGAAATCGAAGACTAATTTAAACTTAAAGTTTAATATTCTTTAAAAACTACCTACGGAATGCCTCGGTGTTCCGTAGGTCTAATTTTAAAAAAATCTCTTTTTTAGGAGGGTGTCCCATGGCATCAGCTGCGCAGAGGCGAATAAAATCTATCAGCTATGCTAAATATGGCTATATTTTCATTCTGCCGTTTTTTCTTGTTTATTTCTTTTTCCAGTTCTGGCCTCTTATAAACACATTTATCCTTTCTTTCCAGGATAATGCTGGTGAAAAATTCATAGGCTGGGACAACTATAAGACAATTCTTTTTGCTGCCGGTGGTCGTACAGGTAAGGCAGTAAGCAAGAATTTCTTCTTATCTTTCAAAAACACAGTTATCCTCTGGGTAGGTAACTTCATTCCGCAGATTGCACTTTCACTTTCTCTCGCTGTATGGTTTACTGAGGCTAATCTCAAGATTCCGGGCAAGGGATTCTTCAAGATTGTAATGTATCTGCCAAACATTATTACAGCTGCATCTGTTGCAGTTCTCTTCCTCCAGCTTTGTGGTGAAGCTGAAAACACTCCTGGTGCTATTAACCTTCTTCTTAGCAAGCTTGGTGTAGTATCACAGGATGCAGTATCTGGTAAATATGATACTGTAAAGTTCATCACAGGTATGTGGCAGTCAAGATTTGTAGTAATGTTCATTCAGACATGGATGTGGTTTGGTAATACAATGATCATGCTTATGTCTGGTATTCAGGGTATTAACCCATCACTTTTTGAAGCTGCAAGCATCGATGGTGCAACAGCTGGACAGGTATTCAGAAAGATTACACTTCCACTTCTCAGCCCAATCATGGCATACACACTTGTTACATCTATGATTGGTGGTCTTCAGATGTTCGATATTCCATATCTCTATCACAAGGATCCTAACAAGATCAGTGATAATCTTAAGACAGTTGCTACTTATATTTATAAGTATTTCCACGATCAGACTGCTCCAAAAATGGGCTTTGCTGGTGCTGCATCAGTAATTCTCTTTATTGTAACACTTGTACTTGGCTGTATTGAATTCTATATCACAAGAGATAAGGATGAAATCGCTAAGAAGAAGCAGCGTAAAAAGATTGCTAAGCAGAACAAGCTTGAAAGTAAACAGTTCGGAGGTTTTTCAATATGAGTAAGACTACATTTAATGAACCAAAGGCTGATTACACAGCAAAATTAAAGATTAAATCAACAGTTCTTACTGTATGGTTTATCATTCTGACAATTATTTGTCTTTTACCTATTTACATTCTTGTTGTCAATGCTACACGTGATTCAACATCTATCGCAAACGGTATTTCATTCTTACCTGGTTCTAACCTTGGAAAGAACATTGATAAGCTCTTTAAGGATGTAAACTACAACACAGTTTATAATGTATGGATTGGTTATAAGAACAGCTTATTAATCACAGGCTTTTCAACAGTATTTACTGTATTTTTCTCAGCAATGACTGCTTATGGTATCCATGTATATGACTTCAAACTCAAGGAAATTTCTTACACAGTAATTCTTCTTGTAATGATGGTTCCTATGCAGGTTACATCTGCCGGTTTCGTAGCATTTATGCTCAAGCTTCATCTTACAGATACATACTGGCCACTTATCATTCCATCAATCGCAGCTCCTGCAGTTGTATACTTTATGAGATCCTATATGAAGTCATCATTCCCACTTGACATCGTAGAGGCTGCTCGTATTGACGGATGCAGCGAGTTTAGAACATTCGTTTCAATTGCTATCCCAATGATGAAACCAGCTATCGCAGTACAGGCTATTTTCGCTTTCATCGCAAGCTGGAACAACTTCTATACACCTAACATGATTCTCATCAGTTCAAAGTTTAAGCAGAAGACTCTCCCAATGATGGTATCTGCTATTCAGGCATCTGATAAGTTCACAGATTACGGTGCTATTTATCTTGCAATTGCACTTTCAATTCTCCCTATCGTAATTGTTTATGTTGCACTTTCAAGATTCATCATTGCCGGTGTTGCACTTGGCGGTGTAAAGGAATAATTTTAAAAATTACAGCACACTTCGGTGTGCTGTTTTTTTATTTCCCCGAATTACAAAATTTGTAGTTCGGGGATTGTTCTATTTATGATGTAAACCGAATAGAATTAATCAGGAGGTTGAGAGATATGGAATTGAACAAAATAGCAGAAAACATTCTAAAGTATATTCCGAATAGATTTCGTTCGATTATGTGTAAAACACCTTTACCCGAAAATCTAACAGAAATCAGATTCTATTCAAACAGAGGTATTGCTTTTTTTACAGACAAACTGATTGGATTTCTTTCAGACTCATGTGACATAGTAAAAGAATTTGATAGTCATTGTATAAAAGTTACATCAGACGATTGCAAATTTATATTAATGTCAGTTTGTAAAAACTCAGTATATTCACATCAGCGAGAATTAAACGAAGGGTGTTTTGTCATTGAAAACGGTATCCGAGTTGGATTGAGCGGAAGATTCTCAGAAGGTCAGGGACAAACAATTCAGGAAATTTCTTCAATTAGTTTCAGAATATCACGAGAGAAGACAGGCTGTGCTGAACAAATCTATGAATCTACAAAAGGAAACAGTTTGTTAATCTGCGGTGGAGTAAACACAGGTAAAACTACAATTTTGCGAGATTTAAGCAGATTATATGGAAATCATACAAAATGTACGCTAATTGATGAACACAACGAAATTTCAGCAATGAATAATGGGATTCCATCCTTTGACATAGGTCTGACAACAGACATAATTAACGGGAAAAGCAGACATAACGGAATTATTGCATCTATTCGCACGTTATCACCCGAATATATTTTGTGTGACGAAATTGCTGATAGTGCTGATGTAAATGCTATCGTAAGTGCATCGGGCAGTGGTGTTAAAATAATTGCTACTATGCATTGTCCGTCGTATCAGGATTTTCAACAGCGACCTGTTGCAAAACAGCTTATGAATTATCAGATATTCAGCTATGCTGTATTTTTAAAAAATATGGGACAGGTTGACAGGATAGTTGATTTGAGGATTCACAGATGATTTTCAAGTTAACGGGAGTATTGTTTATTGTTTCTGCCTGTGGATTTGCAGGTATACTCAAATCAAAAGAACTGTACAGCAGAATAAGGTTCTGTGATAATCTGATAGTCTTCTTTCAGCACTTTTCTGCACTGATTCGCTGCAGCAGTTACAATCTTGAAGAGATAATTCATTGTCTTGATAATGATAATTTATCCTTCATTAAGTATTTCTTCACTATTGATGAGAGTGTAAGTTTCTATGACAAATGGAAAAAATCAGTTATTGAAAATGTATATCTGTCTGAAGAAAAGGAAATTCTTCTTTCTGTCGGAAAAGAACTTGGCACAACTGATATTGAAGGACAAACAAAACTTATCAGCTATACAATTGAACGATTGACGCAATTAAGAAAAACTCACAGTGAAAATTATAATCGGCTTGGAAAAGTTTATCGTTCAACAGGATTTCTATTTGGCTTTATGCTTGGAATCGTTATAATATGAGTGGTGTGAAATGAATATAGACCTTATTTTTAAAATTGCGGGAACTGGAATAATAGTTGCCGTTCTGAATCTTGTTCTGAAACGTGCCGAACGTGAAGAACAGGCAATGATGACCACGCTTGCAGGACTTATAGTTGTATTGATAGTAATAGTTGACGAAATCGGCGAATTATTTGAGAAGGTTAAAACGGTGTTCGGGTTATGGTAGACAGCTGTTTTACTGTTGGAATTTTTTGTATCTGTACATCTGTTCTTGGAATAATCCTTAAACAATACTGCAGTGAACAGTCAATGCTGCTAACAATCTGCGCATGTTCGGGAATATCTGTGTCAGCTGTTACGTTCCTTATTCCGATATTAAATGAACTGACAGAAATATTCACTACAGCCGAAATCAGCAGTGACTATATAAATCTGATTTTCAAAGGCACAGCGATAAGCTTTATCACACGACTGACGAGTGATATATGCAAAGACTGCGGAAACAGTGCCTTAGCATCAACTGCAGAATTGTGGGGAAGATGTTCTTTGACATTTTTGAGTCTTCCGCTGTTGAAAACCATAACTGCGCTGATAGTGCGCTATGTAGAGATATGATTAGAAAAAGAATTATTCATTCCGTACTTATATTTCTTTGTTTGTTCTGCACGGCATTGCCTGTAAGATGTTATGCTGAAAAAGTCGGAACTGAAAAAGTTTGCGATGCTGTTAATGATGTAATGAACGAAAGTGACACAGGACTTGAATACAGTGACGCTGAATCACTTAATCTGAATGATATAATCGGCAAACTAAAGACAGCCATAGCAGATAAAGTGCAAAAGCCAATCCGTGATTTAGTGCTGATTCTTGTGTCAGTTTTTGCATTTTCGGTATTTAAAACTATAAATCCCGACACTGATGAAAAAAAAGGAAACATTTATAATATGGTATGTGTGCTTTCGGTAATGGTAGTAATCACACCCGAACTTTTAAATCTGTATAACAGCGTTTGTGAGTCAATCAGTAAGTGCGGAATGTTCATTTCAGTTTTTGTTCCGCTGTTTTCGGGAATAACACTTGCCACAGGCGGATTAACAACATCGGGGGCATATGATATATTAATTCTCGGAGTATCTGAATTTATAGTGATGCTTTCAAATACATATCTTCTGCCTGTTTTGTCAGTACTGACAGGACTTTCGTTCACAGGAAGCATAACGTCTGAAACATCCGTTGAAAGCATAATCAGAAGCATACAAAAGATAATAGTATGGACACTTACAGTTGCGATGACACTTTACACAGGCTTTGTTTCACTGAAATGTACCTTGACAGGCAAAACCGACAACGTAGTTACTAAAACTGCAAAATATGTAATATCGGGATTTGTTCCTATTGTAGGCGGTGCAGTTACTGACGCTTATTCATCTGTAAGGAGTAGTTTTGAAGCTATACACTGTACCACAGGAACACTTGGAATTTTAGCGGTAGTACTGATAATTCTACCGCCTGTTGCAGAAATTCTTATCTACAGAATGGTAATTTGCATAGGCACAGGAACAGCAGAAATGATGTCAGCCGAACCGATTGGAAAGCTTTTGCGTTCAATAGACAGCGGACTTGCAATAGCACAGTGCATACTAATCTGCTATTCACTTATATTCATAATATCATCGGCAATCATAATAAAAAGTCTGTAGGTGAGAGTGTGGAAGAACTAAAAAGTACAATCAGAAACATATGTATACTATCGGTTGGTATATGTGTATTAAAGTATCTTATAAGCGGAACAAAGCTTGCAAAACAGATGGAACTCATATTCAGAATAGTCTGTGTAATAGTCATAGCCGAACCATTGCTTAAACATGGTCTGCACATAGAATTACCCGATTTTTCGGAGTATCTTGACAGAAACTACACAATAACAGAAACAGAATACAATGAAGAACTAAAAAAGCAGTCAGCCGAAAATATAGAACAGGTTCTTGAACAGCAGATAACTGCGTCAGGGGTTAAATGTGAAGAAATTGACGTAAATATTAATATAATGAGTGACAACAGCATATTAATTAATAAGGTCACTGTCAGAGCCGATGATTTTGCAAGAGCAGAAGAAATAATAAAGAACAGTTTGGGTGCGGATACGGAGGTGGAAAATGGATATTATCAGTAAACTGCTTAAATTCAGTGACAACAGTAAAATGTCAAAGGCTGTAGTCATATGCGGAGTAACAGGACTATTACTGATTGCACTTTCGTCAGTTTGTGATAATAAAGGCAGTAGGGTTAGAACCTAATCTGAAATCTACTCCATAAGTGCCTGTGAATACTGCGAAGAAAATGAAAAAAGGCTTGAGAAGTTTCTGAATTCCATAGATGGCGCAGGCAAAGTAAAGGTCTATCTGACAGTGAATACAGATGAAAGATACATTTATGCAACTGAAAACAGAATTTCTGTTTCAGATGACAGGAGAGAGGAGGAGAAAAGCTATGTCATGACAGGAAACGGAGGCGAAAGAAAGGCACTCGTAGAAACAGTAGAGATACCCAATATAAGCGGAGCAGTAATAGCCTGTGACGGATATGACAGCGCAGTTGTACAGGAAAGAATTTATAAAGCTGTGTCAGCAGCATTAAACCTTGAAACAGGAAAAATTTACGTAACCAAGCTTGGTTAAAGGAGATAATCACATGAAAAAGCCAACAATAATAATCGGAAAAAAACAGATAATAATGTCATGCCTTACATTAATGCTTGCGGCGGCGGTATACATAAACTACACAACATCACCGAAACCCGAAAAGCTGTCAGATGATATAACAGTATCAGAAGAATCAGAAAAAACAAACTATGGTGAAACAGAATTTGTAAATGCAGAAACAAATGAAACATCATCAGACTATTTTGCACAGGCAAGGCTTGACAGAATGACAAATCGTGACGAGGCAGTACAGACACTTCAGTCGATAATCGGCGGAGGTGATATTACAGAAAACGAAATGGTAGTAAATGCCATTGACGCCGTAGAGGTCTCTAAGCTGATAGAATCAGAAGGAACAATCGAATCACTTATCAAAGCACAGGGATTCAAGGACTGCGTAGCATATCTTGACGGAGAAACAGCAAAGGTAGTTGTAAAGACAGAAGGGCTTGAAAAATCACAGGCAGCTGCAATAAAACAGATAATTCTTGATGAATCAGAAGTTTTAGCAGAAAATATCAGAATTTTTGAGGTAAAGTAGTTGAACAATTTGAATTTTTCTGTTATAATATAATAAGGTGAATTATAAGTTGTAGCAAAGCACAGATTTTTACAGCATATTGCAGAAATCTGTGCCGTCACAAAGAAACGGAGGTCAAAAATGGAGGCTGAACAGATAAAAAAGGCTGTAGGCAGACTTAAAATTGCTGATGATGTAATAATTTCAGTAGCAAAGCTTGCCGCACTTGATGTAAAAGGTGTATCAGGACTTTGCGGTGACACAGGTCTTATGAGTAAGCTTAAAGATAACGGAGCTGTAAAAGTAACTGCAATAGGCGACGTTGCGGCTGTTGATATAAGCATAAAAATCAAAAACGGAGAGAGAGCAGATATAATTGCACAGGCTGTTCAGAGTGCCGTTAAGGAAAATGTGCAGAATATGACAGGTGTAGCTGTTGCAAGAGTTAATGTAAAAATTGGCGGAGCAGTTTTTGAATAAAAAAGAGGAGATAATAAAAATGACAAGACGTGAAATAAGAGACAGCGCATTCAAGCTTGTATTTGAACAGCTTTTGCGTGATGATGATATTGAAGAGCTTTACGATATAGCAGAAGAAATTGAAGAAATAATCGTAAATGACGAAGTAAAGAAAATGGTTGAAGGAACACTTGCACATTCAGATGAAATAGACGGAATTATTTCAAACTACAGCAAGTCAAGAACTATTGCAAGAATTTCAAAGATTAACCTTGCAATACTCAGAATTGCCGTATACGAGTCATTATATGATGAAAATACACCTATGAATGCGGCAATCAGCGAGGCAATTTTCCTTTCAACAACATATTCATATCCTGAAGACACCAAGTTTGTAAACGGACTTCTTGGTGCATTTTCAAGAGATTTAAAGGCGAAAGAGAGCGAAAATGCCTGATTTTCTCGGTATAGATACAAGCAACTATACAACATCGGTTGCTGTATACAACAGCGATGAAAACAGGATATATCAGGCAAAAAAACTTCTTCCTGTCAAAGACGGTGAACTCGGTTTAAGGCAAAGTGACGCAGTATTTCATCATACAAAGCAGCTGCCCGAAATGGTTGAAAAACTTTTCAGCGAAACTGAAACTAAAAATTTCAAGGCGGTAAGTGCGTCAACACGCCCACGAAACATTGACGGCTCATATATGCCGTGTTTTCTGTGCGGAGAAGGCTTTGCACGTTCATTTTCAGCAATCAGCCGTATTCCGATGTACCGCACATCACATCAGATAGGACATATACTTGCCGCACTGTATTCATCAGATTCACTTGAGCTTGCAGATGAGCGTTTTATAGCCTTTCATGTAAGCGGCGGAACAACAGATTGTCTGTTATGTGAGTCTGACGAAGAAAACATATTAAATATAACCGAAGTCGGAACATCACTTGATTTAAAAGCAGGACAGGCAGTAGACAGAACAGGAGTAATGCTCGGTCTGAAATTCCCATGTGGAGCGGAGCTTGAAAAACTTGCAGTAAATTCCGACAGAAAAATAAAGGTTAAGCCTGTATTAAAGGATGGAAACTGCTGTCTTTCGGGAGTTGAAAACAAGTGCAGAGCAATGCTTGAAAGCGGAGAAAAGCAGGAGAATATAGCACGTTACTGCCTTGATTTCATTGCCGAAACCATAATAGCAATGACAAAATATGCAGTTGAAAAATACGGAAATCTTCCGCTTGTTTTTGCAGGAGGAGTAATGTCTGACAAACTTATCAAGGACAGAATTATTTCCTGTTTCCCGGAATCAAGATTTGCCGAACCGCAGTTTTCATGCGACAATGCATCAGGAGTCGCAATATATGGTTATCTGAAATCAATGGAGAAATAACTATGCCTGTAATAACAGTAACACAGATTAACAGATATATAGGTTCAGTTCTTAAAGGTGACAGACGCTTGCAGGGAATAATGGTAAAGGGCGAAATTTCAAACTTTGTCCATTATTATAAAAGCGGACATATGTATTTCACACTTAAAGACTCTGAATCATCAGTAAAGGCGGTAATGTTTTCATCTGCGGCATCAAGACTTAAATTTTCACTTGAAGACGGAATGTCTGTAGTCTGCATGGGAAGTATAAATGTTTATGAGCGTGACGGACAGTATCAGCTTTATGTAAACGACATTATTCCCGACGGTGCAGGTGCTGAAAGCGTAAAGCTTGAACAGCTGAAAAAGAAACTTGCCAAGGACGGACTTTTTGATACCGCACATAAAAGACCATTGCCGTTAATGCCTAAAAAAATCGGAGCAGTTACATCATTAAGAGGAGCGGCAGTGCGTGATATCATAAATGTACTTTCAAGACGATATCCGCTGTGTGAAATATATGCAGTAGACGCACAGGTGCAGGGGGAAGGTGCATCAGATTCGGTGTGCCGTGGAATAATGAGAGCAGAGCTTGCAGGCTGTGATGTAATAATAGTAGGCAGAGGCGGCGGTTCATCAGAGGATCTGAGTGCATTCAATGCAGAAAATGTAGCCTATGCCATTTATAACTGTAAAGTTCCTGTTATATCAGCAGTAGGACATGAAACAGATATATCCATAGCAGACCTTGTAGCAGATTTAAGAGCACCTACACCGTCTGCGGCGGCAGAATTATCTGCACCCGATATAAATACAATTTACGAAAGACTTGACAGTCTTGAAAGACGTGCACGAACAGGAGTCAGCGCAGTATTTGACAGAGCGTCCGACAGATTTACAGCAGTAAAATCAAGACTTGCGGCACAGTCACCCGAAAACAGACTAAAGCTTGCCGACGAGAGAATAGATTCACTTGGAAAACGCTGTACTGCGGCATATGAACGCTATACAGACAGATTATTCTCACAGCTTTGTGAAAAAGCGGCAAAGCTTGACAGCTTAAGTCCGCTGAAAGTACTGTCGAGAGGATATTCACTTGTATACAGCGGAGAAAAGCTTGTTTCTGATTCAACAGTACTTTCAGAAGGCGACACAGTAAGCATAAGATTCGGAAACGGACAGGCAGAGGCAGAAATAAAAAAGATAAACGGTGATATAAATGGAAGATAAAATAACCTTTGAGGATAATATGGCAAGACTCGGAAAAATTGTAGCCGAACTTGAAAAGGGTGATATTGCACTTGAAAAGGCAGTTGAACTTTACAGTGAGGGAGTAAAGCTTACAGAAGTATGCAGAAAACAGCTTGATGAGTCAAAGATAAAAATTACGGAGGATAACGGTACAGCACCGCTTAATTAAGGATATGAGTAATTTTAAGGAAAAGATGAATGAGTATATCTCATTCACAGAAGAAAATCTGAAAAAATACAACACACATTCAGAGCAGTCTGCGGCACAGAAGAATCTGATAGATGCCATGAATTATTCGCTTGAGGCAGGAGGAAAGCGTATCCGCCCTGTGCTTGTATGTGCATTCTGCGAGGCAACAGGCGGAGACTATCATAATGCATCAGCCCCGTCAGCCGCAATCGAGATGATTCATACATTTTCACTTATCCATGACGATTTGCCCGCAATGGATGATGATGATTACAGACGCGGCAGATTATCATGTCATAAGGCATACGGCGAGGCAATGGCAATACTTGCAGGGGATGCCCTTTCAGTACTCCCGTTTGAAATAATAGCCAATGACGATAAACTCACAGCTGAACAGAAAATACAGATTATCTCATGTCTTGCCAAAGCAGTAGGAAAAGACGGAATGATAGGCGGACAGGTTATCGACATGGAAAATGAAGAGCGTGACGACGTAGACGAGAATAATCTTAGAAATATGTACCGTCACAAGACAGGCGAGCTTATAGCGGTATCATGTGTAATGGGATGTATCTGCGGCGGCAGAAGTGACAGCGAAACACTTGCAAATGCGGCAGAATACGGCTATAAATTAGGACTTGCCTTTCAGATAATAGATGATATTCTTGATGTAACAAGTACAACAGAAGAACTTGGAAAGCCTGTCGGCAGTGATGAAGAAGAAAACAAGACAACCTTTGTAACACTTTACGGAGTGGAAAAGGCACAGGAAATTGCCAACAGCATTACAGAAGAGGCGATGAAATGTCTTGAAAAGACAGGCAAAAACGAATTTCTGTGTGAACTCACAGAAATGCTTCTGAAAAGGAAAAACTAAAGCAAAGGAGCGGCGGAGAAGTAACTCTGCTTTGCAGAAAATGAGTGATAATAACAGAAAAAAACTTTCGGACCTAAATCTTCCGAATGACCTTAAAACCCTCAGTATATCTGAATGTACAGCACTTTGCAAGGAGATAAGACAGCTTCTTATTTCAACAGTATCAAAAAACGGCGGACATCTTGCATCAAATCTCGGAGCAGTAGAGCTGACAGTTGCACTTCATAAAAACTTTAACTCTCCCGAGGACAAGATAGTGTGGGACGTAGGGCATCAGGCATACACCCACAAGATACTTACAGGCAGAGCAGACAGTTTTTCAACACTGCGCCAGGAAAATGGATTATCAGGATTTCCAAAGCCCGAAGAATCGGAGCATGATACATTCATAAGCGGACACAGCAGTACTTCAGTTTCAGTAGCGTATGCAATTTCCGAGGGATTCAGATTACAGAATAAGGATAACTATGCCATAGCAGTAATAGGTGACGGCGCAGTAACAGGCGGAATGTTCTACGAGGCTATGAATAACTGCGGAAAGGAAAGGGACAGAAATTTCATCGTAGTACTCAATGATAATGCCATGTCCATTTCCAAGAGTGTAGGTTCAGTTGCAAAATATCTGAAATCACTGAGAAATACAGAAAAGTACTACAATACAAAGGTAGCTGTAAAGAATCAGCTTAAAAAGCTTCCTTTCGGAAACAGCGTTGAAAAGAAAATAAGGAATGTTAAGGACTCTGTAAAGGCGAATATACTTGAAGAAAGCACAATGTTCGAGGATATGGGATTTGTATATCTCGGACCTGTAGACGGTCATAATCTTGCAGAGCTTGACGAAGTCATTCACATTGCCAAGCATTACCACCGTCCTGTTTTCATTCATGTAAAGACTACAAAAGGAAAAGGCTACGGACCGGCTGAAAAGAATCCGGGAGAATTTCATGGAATTTCACGCTTTGACATAGCAACAGGCAATCCGGAGGTATCCGGTGAAGACAGCTATTCAACAGTATTCGGCAGAGAGCTTACAGCACTTGCACATAATGATGAAAAGATATGTGCAATAACAGCGGCAATGAAATACGGAACAGGCTTACAGCATTTTGCAGGAGACTTTCCGGACAGATTTTATGATGTAGGAATAGCAGAACAGCACGCAGTTACCTTTGCAGGCGGACTTGCATCAATGGGATTTCTGCCTGTTTTCGCAGTATATTCAACATTTCTTCAGAGAGCCTATGACCAGCTTATACATGATGTAGCAATAGGCGGACTTCATGTTGTAATAGGAGTTGACAGAGCGGGAATAGTAGGAAATGACGGTGAAACTCATCAGGGACTTTTTGATATTTCAATGCTTACATCAATACCAAATACATCAGTATATTCTCCGTCAAGCTATAATGAACTGAAATACTGCATGAAGAAAGCACTTTATGAAGAAAAAGGACTTTGTGCAGTAAGATATCCGAGAGGAAATGAAGATAAAACAGCCGCACATACTCCTGTAGGAACAGATTATCTCTTGCAGGGAAACAGCGGCGAGACACTGATTATTGCATACGGCAGACTTTACTGCGAGGCACTTAAAGCACAGAAAAAGCTGAAAGAAAAAGGAATCAGCTGTGATATTCTCAAACTTACAAAGATATACCCTGTTGACAGAAATATAGTTGAAAAGATAAAGAATTACAGCTTTATCGTATTCTTTGAAGAAACAATGTCAAGCGGAAGTATTTCCTCAGAATTTGGAGAAATGCTTGCTGAAAGTGACTATACGGGCGTATATCGTCATGTAACAGTAAATGAATTTGTAAAACAGGCATCTGTTGATGCATCACTTGAAAAACTCGGACTCAGCAGCAGCAAAATGGCTGAACTGATTTACAGGAGGTATTCAGAAAATGGCAAGGCTTGACGCAGAGCTTGTTGCAAGAGGAATTGCAAGGAGCCGTGAACGTGCCAAGGAAATGATTATCTCAGGCAGTATAACTGTAAACGGAACTATAGCAAAAAAAGCATCAGCCGAGGTAAGTGAAACAGATAAAGTTGAATCCTCTGAACAGGAAATATACGTCGGAAGAGGAGCACTTAAACTTGAAAAGGCAGCACAGGAATTTGACCTTGATTTCACAGATAAAATATGTCTTGATATAGGAGCATCAACAGGCGGATTTACAGATTTAATGCTGCAGCGTGGAGCAAAAAAAGTATTTGCCGTAGATGTAGGTCACGGACAGCTTTCAGAAAGCCTGTGCAGAGATGAAAGAGTAATTAATCTTGAGGGAACAGATATAAGAAATCTCACTCCCGAAGACACAGGCTGTCAGGCGGATTTTATATGTGCAGATGTATCTTTTATTTCACTTACAAAGATACTTCCGAAGGTATACGAATTTCTTAAGGAAAACAGCTGTGCGGCACTGCTTATAAAACCGCAGTTTGAGGCGGGAAAAAAGGACATAGGGAAAAAAGGCATAGTAAAGGACAGAAAGGTACACGTAAGAGTACTTGAAGAAATAGACAGCTTTGCCGCATCAATCGGATTTATATGTGAAAAATACACCTATTCTCCCATTAAGGGCGGCAGCGGTAACATAGAATACCTTGTAAAGCTTGTAAAAAAGAGCGGAACAAAAACAACTCATAATTTTTCAGAGCTTGTAAACAGCTCATTCAGTAAACTTTAAGGAGTGCTTATATGAAAGCGGCATTATACCCGAATTTTCAGAAATCAAATGCACTTTCATGTGCAAGAGAGGCTTGTGATGTGCTTGCGTCTGCGGGCATAGATGTAGCGGTAAGCGGAGAATTTCTTCCGGAATTTTCAGACAAACCGAATGTGATATTTGAAGATATAAGTGTATCAGCCGAAACATCAGATTTCGTTATAGCAATAGGCGGAGACGGAACAATTTTAAGATGTGCGAAATTCCTTATAGGCAAGGATACAAAGCTTTTGGGAATCAACACAGGCACACTTGGATTTATGGCAGGACTTGAGGCTGACCAGCTTGAGAAATTAAATCAGCTTAAAACAGGAGAATACGAAATATCAGAGCGAATGACACTTGATGTGCGCTGTAAATCAGACGGACAGGAGAAATGTACAACAGTACTTAACGAAGTGTCAGGACGTTCAGCAAGTTTCAGAATATGTGATTTTGAAGTATATTCAGACAATTATCTTGTAGGCAAATATCGTGCAGACGGAGTGCTTTTCAGTACACCGTCAGGCTCAACAGCTTATGCATTATCAGCAGGCGGACCGATAATTGAACCCGACCTTGAATGTATAGAAATGACACTTGTATGTCCGCATTCACTTTTTTCAAGAGCAACGATTTTTTCACCGTCACGCAGACTTGCAATGAAAAATACCACACCGCTTGAAAAGGGCGAAAACATGGTAGTAAGCGTTGACGGAGAGATTTTTGCAGAACTCGGCGGAGATGAATCAATAGAGATATGCCGTGGAAAAAACAATATAAAGTTTGTAAATATAATAGGAAATTCATTCCACGAATCAATATGCACCAAAATGTGCAGACCGTTAAAATAGGAGTATTTGGGAAATGAAAAATCAGAGACAGGAAGTAATTCTTGAAATAATAACTGAAAATTCCGTAGGAACACAGGAAGACCTTATCAGACTTCTTGGAGAAAAAGGAATAAAGACAACACAGGCAACTCTTTCAAGAGATATTCAGCAGTTGTCACTTGTAAAGCAGAGAGATGAAAAGGGAAATTTCAAATATGCTCTTCCTGTTGCGGCGGCAGAGGAAAAAAGTGTATTTGAGGAGGCAGTAGTGTCTGTTGACTATGCGATGAATACAGTTGTAGTAAAGTGCAAAGCAGGAATGGCACAGGGAACATGTGCGGCAATTGACTCTGTTGAACACACAGGAATTGTAGGAACAATTGCAGGAGATGATACAATTTTCATACTTGTCAGAAGTGAATCAGACGCAAAGAAACTTTCACAGCAGTTCAAGAGTGAACTTTTTCGCAGGAGGTAAAAATATCCGATGTTAAAAGAGATATACATACGAAATCTTGCAGTAATTAAAGAATCAGTAATACCGCTCGGAAAAAATCTCAACATTTTCACAGGTGAAACAGGTGCGGGAAAGTCAATATTAATAAACGGAATCAACGCAGTACTCGGACAGCGCTGTACAAAGGATATAGTAAGAACAGGCTGTGATAAAGCAATGATAACAGCGCTTTTCACAGACCTTTCAGCAGAAGTATGTGCAAAGCTTGATGAACTCGGAATATCTCACGACGGAGAAGAAATCACCGTAACAAGAGAGATAAGTGCAGACGGCGGAAGTGTTGCACGAATAAACAGCCGAACAGCATCAGCATCACTTTTAAGAGAAATCGGAAGTATGCTGATTAATATTCACGGACAGCATGACAATCAGATACTTCTTGACAGTGAAAGACATCTTGAAATACTTGATGATTTCGGCGGAGATAATACACTTCTTGAGAATTACCGAAAGACATTCCGTGAATTACAGCAGACCGCAAGAAAACTCGGAGAACTGAAAAAGCGAGAACAGGAAAGTGCAGTACTGCGCAGAGAAATGAACGAAATCATAGAAGATATCGGAGAACTTGAGCTTTCGGCAGACGAAGACACAGTGCTTGAAAAGGAATATCAGACGGCTAAAAATTCTGAAAAGACAATACGAGCAATTCGTGATGCAGTATTGGCAATAAGCGGAGAAGATGCGGCAGGCGATATGATTTCCGAAGCTGAAAATGAAATATCCGCATATTCAGACGATAATACAAAGCTTGGTGAAATTTACGAAAGACTTTCCGCAGTTGAAATAGAACTTTCAGACATTGCATCCGAACTTGAAGGAATAGCAGACAAGGTTGAACTTGACGGACAAAGACTTGATTATCTCACAGCACGACTTTCAGCAATAAACAAGCTTAAAAGGAAATATGCCACAGACTGTGAAGGACTTGTGGGACTTTATGACGATGCATGCAGGAAAATAATGCAGATAGAAAACTGCGGAGACGAAATAAAGGAGCTTTCAGAAAAACGTGAACAGCTTCTGCATAAGGTAACAGAACAGGCAAAAGCACTTTACGAATACAGAGAGCAGACAGCAAAGCGTTTTACTGAAAGAGTAACAGCCGAGCTTGAATTTCTTAATATGTCAGGTGTAGTAATAGCAGTTCGTCATGAAAAAGGCAAACTTACAGTAAACGGCATGGATACGGCAGAGTTCCTTATTTCTGCAAATAAAGGTGAAGAGCCTAAACCGATTTCAAAAATTGCATCAGGCGGTGAACTTTCAAGAGTAATGCTTGCACTTAAAAGCGTAATTGCCGACAAGGACAGTATACCTACAATGATATTTGATGAAATTGATACAGGTGTAAGCGGAAAGGCTGCACAGAAAATCGGGATAAAGCTGAAGGAAATAGGCAGTGTACGTCAGGTAATCTGTGTAACGCATCTTTCACAGATAGCAGTAATGGCTGATGAGCATCTTATGATAGAAAAAAAGCTTGTTGATGACCGTACAGAAACTCATGTTACAGTACTTGATATGGACGGCAGAGTTTCAGAAGTTGCAAGAATAATGGGCGGAGACAATCCGAGCAGTCTTATGCTTGAAAATGCAAGAGCAGAGATTGAAAAAGCAAATGAATGGAGAGCGTGATATGAAAATATA
>JAKSQU010000033.1 GCA_024403965.1 Ruminococcus sp. | reverse complement strand
CTATAAAACAATCTCCATTTTCCATTTTGATGTTATATGTATAATCAAAACAACCGAAACACATTATTCCTGTAAGCATGAACATGGCTATTGCTATTATTGCTTTTTTCATTTATTCAACTCCGTTCGTGGAACGTTATTAAGATAATCTTCCATTATCCTGATCTTTTCGTCAAGCGATTCTTTATCATTTATCATTTCCTGTGTAAGACCATATTGTTCAAGTCCTTCATAGTCGGATGATGTGAGTTTTTTTGCCATTTCCTGCATTTCTTTATGATAAACGTCGTCCATGTAGTTCAAAGTTACTTCCATTATGTATTTATCGGCTAAAAAGACTTTTTTGAAATCTTCACTGTATTTTTCTTTGAAAAATGGTGGAGCTTCTTCGTCAACTCCTATCCATAAGTAATCACCATTCGGCTTTAATCCACATATATACATTTCTACATATGGATTTTCTAATTTATAGCAACGAAAGTATTTAGTATCACAAATATGTTTGATATCATGTTTAGACCCCAAATATTTTATTGATATACAGAAATTATGTTCTAAACAACCTATAGATGCTGAATCTCCTTTTTGTATATAAAATATATCGCCATATTTAGTTTTGATTTTATGGTTTTGATTTGAAAAAATACAAATCACTAAACCTATAATAATAGATATCGTTATTGGAATTATAAGAAGTTTTTTCACAGAATCCCCCTGTCATATAAATAATCTTCAAATATTTTTTCGATAATATGTTATATCTAAAGTATAACACAACAGCATTTACAAGTCAACTAAATCAGTAACCAAACCGCATTAACATACATACAATACCAAAGAAGTATAAAAAACAATTCTACGAAAAAGGAGCGATATGTATGAATTTAAGCCTTTTTGACAATGCAGAAGGTCTTATCATGCACGAAAGAGAAAAACAGCTTAATGCTGTATCAGATAATTTCGATTCATCACGTTTTCCTAAAAAAACTCCGCTCGGTATTGCCTATGTGCCGTTTCAGCAGTGGGGTGACGTTTACAGCGATGATGAAGGTTTTCCAAAGGGCACTATCTTTCCCGACCTTGACTTTCCTTTCGAGAAGGGAGATAAATAATGAACGAACAGAATTTACTGCTTAATAAAATTAAAAAATACGATTTTGCACTTAAAGAACTCAATCTCTATCTCGATACTCATCCCGACTGCAGACGTGCACTTGACCTTTTTAACAGGTATCTCATGTTCAGAGAAAAATGTTTAAGGGAATATACCGAGCGTTTCGGTCCGATTGTCCCCGAACAAAACAGAAATTCTCAGCACTGGGACTGGATTGACGGCAAATGGCCGTGGGAAAGGAGATAAGATATGTGGCAGTACGAAAAGAAACTTCAGTATCCTGTGAATATTAAAAATACAAATCCGAAAATGGCTAAAATAATCATGTCACAGCTTGGCGCTGCTGACGGTGAACTCGGTGCGTCTCTGCGCTATCTCAATCAGCGCTACTCTATGCCTTACAACGAAGTAAAGGGACTTCTTACCGATATCGGTACAGAAGAACTCGCTCACGTTGAAATGATTTCTGCTATACTCTATCAGCTTACAAAGGGATTAAGCATTGATGAAATAAAGCGCAGTGGCTTTGACACATATTTCGTGGACCATACAACAGGCATTTATCCTGTTGCCGCATCGGGTGTGCCGTTTACTGTTGCATATTTCCAGTCAAAAGGTGATATTATTACCGATTTGCACGAAAATATGGCGGCTGAACAAAAAGCACGAACAACCTATGACAATATTCTCCGTCTTTGTGATGACCCCGATGTGCGTGACCCTATCCGCTTTTTGCGTGAACGTGAAATTGTTCATTTTCAGCGTTTCGGTGAAGCTCTCAGAATAACTCAGGATAAACTTAATTCAAAAAATTTCTATGCGTGCAACCCGTCTTATGACGTAAACTGCGGCAAAAAAAAGTAAATAAAAAAATTCCCGAATATGCACAAAATGCATTTTCGGGAATTGTATTTACGGAATTAGTCAGCAATATTTGCCTTGATTGCGTTAAGGAGCTCCTCATATGTTTCAAATGCAGGGAGCTCAGGGTTATCAGCCTTGATTTTATCCGTGCTCTTGAAAAGGAAACCAGCCTTGCTTGCCTTAATCATTCCAAGGTCATTGTAGCTGTCACCGCTTGCAATTGTTTCGTAACCGATTGACTGAAGTGCCTTTACAGTTGTAAGCTTTGACTGTTCACAGCGCATTCTGAAGCCTGTGATTTCGCCGTTTTCAGCAACTTCAAGCTCGTTGCAGAAGATTGTAGGCATACCGAGTTTCTTCATAAGCGGTGCTGCAAACTGTGAGAATGTATCACTGATGATGATAACCTGACAAAGTGAACGAAGTTCATCAAGGAATTCCTTTGCGCCAGGCATAGGATCAATTTTTGCGATAGTATCCTGGATTTCCTTTAAACCAAGACCATGCTCTTTAAGGATACCAAGACGCCAGTTCATGAGCTTATCATAGTCAGGCTCATCACGTGTTGTCTTTTTGAGTTCAGGAATTCCGCTTGCCTCAGCAAAAGCAATCCAGATTTCAGGTACGAGAACACCTTCAAGGTCAAGACAAGTAATATACATAATATTATACCTCCGATTAAATAGTTAGGGCATCTTTGCCATACTTTATTATACTACAAAAATTTGTGTTTGTAAAGTGCTAATCCGATAAATCGTTTTCACTGAGTTCTGCAAATTTTTGTATCATAGTATCATTATCCTTGGTAAGTGCCTTGATTGTAAGCTGTTTCTGAGATTTTTCGTTTGCTATGCGCAGATTTTTTTCTGATTTGAGAAGACTTTCCTTGACCTTGTTAAGATGGTCGATGGTCTTGTCTATCTCGTCAATTGCAGTGTGAAACTGTTTGCTTGCAAGTTCATAGTTTCTTGAAAAATCAGTCTTAAAGGCTGTAATTCTGTCTTCAAAATTTGTTATGTCGATTTCCTGATTTCTTATTTCAGTAAGCTGTCGCTTGTATTCCATTGAATTAAGTGCCGAATTTCTCAGAACTGTTATCATAGGAATGAAAAACTGCGGACGAATTACATACATTTTCTGATACATATATGAAACGTCAACTATGCCGTTATTATAAAGGTCATTATCAGTTTCAAGCAGTGAAACAAGAACGGCATATTCACATTTTTTCTCTTTTCTGTCCTTGTCGAGTTCCTTGAAAAAGTCTTCGTTTCTGTGTTTGGTTTTTGTGGTTTCCATTTCATTTTTCATTTCAAACATAATGGAAATAATTTCTGTTCCGTCATCATCAAATTCACGGTAAATAAAGTCACCCTTAGAACCTGTATCAGAAACTTCGTTGTCCTTGCCGAACTGTACATTTGCAGAAAGAAAACCTCTGAGTCTGTTGAATTCATAAAGGCAGTGCTGTTCAAGAGATTCGCCTATCATTTTTGTAGACATTTTGGTTTTCATGTCCTTGTAGTATTCAATATTCTCACGAAGCTGACGGATTTCAAGCTCATAGCCTGCTTTCTGAATGTCTTTTTCCTTCTGAATATCCATAACAGCATTTTTTACAGCAAGTTCGTTTTCGGTCTGCTGTTTTGAAAGCTCAGCCTCAAGGCGAATTATAGCATTATCCTTTTCAGAAACCGCTTTCTGCATATTAATTTCCTGTTCGCTCTTAATCTGCTGTGTTTCGGATTTAAGACGCTGAATTTCAAGATTAAGCCTGCTGATTTCTTCATTTTTAACGCTTACAGCCTTGCTGAGTTCACTTTCAGCGGACAGTTTCATTGATTTTTCAATACTTTCAAGCTGTTCGGTAAGCTTTGCAATATGGCTGTCCTTTTCGGCAACAGCCTTCTGAATGTCAAGATTTGACTTACTGTCTTTCTGTTCATTTTCAGCTTTAAGGCGCTGTATTTCAAGTGTAAGACTATTGATTTCGTCAGCTTTTTTCTGTTCAGCGTCTTTCATATTAAGCTGTAACTGCTGTCTGTAGTCCCTTTCAAGAGCTTCACGCTGCTGCTGAATGCGTTTGTTAAGGTCTTCTTCAAATTCGTGATTACGGATTTGCTGTACGATTGAGCCGTAGCTTGCCTCGTCTACTGTGAAAACCTGATTGCAGTTAGGACATTTTATCTGTGGCATAATTTTCACCTCTAATATAAATAAAAAATACGGTGAAGCCGCCACTCACCAGAGTCCAGAGAGGTGTAGACCTCTCTGGTGGGTGGGTGTACAAGGGAGGGCAAAGCCCTCCCTGAAAAGCAGTAAAACAAGCACAGTGATGTTTTACGGACTGTACGTATTTATTGCTCTTGGCTTGACCGACGAATTATACTGTTATAAAAATTAAAGCTTTGCAACAAGTGACTTAAACACATCTCCACGTTCTTCAAAGTTCTTGAAAATTCCGTAGCTTGCGGCGGCAGGTGACATTACACAGCTTTTGCCTTCTGCTGTAATTTCAGATGCAAGCTTAACTGCATCTTCAAGATGCGGCACATATCTGATGTTGTCTCTGTCGGGAGTCTTTATCATATCGTAGACTCTTTTGCCTGATGCTTCCATGCATATTACATTGTAATCATGTGATGAGAGATAATCTGCAAGTGTTGTATAATCTATCCCCCTGTCCATTCCGCCTATGAGAATAGTATCTGCATTCGGTACACTTTTAAGTGCTTCGATTGCTGTTGCACAGGCTGTTGAAATTGAATCATCATACCATCTTATTCCCTTGAATGTTCCTGCATATTCAAGACGATGTGCAAGCGGACAGAATGATGCAAGTGCCTTTGTGAATTCTTCTTCACTTACATAGTTTCTGCATACATCCCATGCAATACCTATATTATAGTGATTGTGTATTCCAAGCAGTTTGATATCATCAACAGGAATTGCATAGCTGTTTCCGTCTGATGATTTTGCTGATGCATTCTTTATCACTAAATCAGCATTTTCATCACTGTTTGATACTGTTACAGCCTTTGACGGCACTGCTTTTCTGTCAAGTTCAGAATTTATCCACAGTGTGTCATTATTCTGCTGATGAAGATATATATTTTTCTTAGCATTGTAATAATTTTCCATTGTGCCGTAATGGTCAAGATGTTCTTCGTAGAGATTAAGAAAAACTGCCTTTGACGGTGAAACTGTCATGTATTCAAGCTGATGACATGAAAGTTCACACACTATTGCTGTTTCATCTGTTACACCTTCTGCAATATCAAAAACAGGTATTCCGATATTACCGCAGATACGGCTGTCCCTGCCGTTTTCACTGAGAATGTGATAGATAAGGGATGTTACAGTACTTTTTCCCTTTGTACCTGTTATGCCGATTATCTGTTCTCTGAAAACTGTAAAGAAAACCTGTGTTTCAGATGAAATCTCACATTTATGTTCTGACGGATGTTTTTCAAGTACTATTCCGGGACTTTTGAAAACTATATCAAAGCGGTCAAGTGATTTCTGATAGTCTTCACCGCAGATAAGTTCAATATTTTCGGGAAGTCCGTTCTTTTCTCTGTCTACGTCGAAAAGGTCTGCAACTGCAATGCTTTTCGGAGTACAGTATTTATCAAGAATTCTGTAGGTTGACTTTCCTTCACGTCCGAAACCGAGTATGCATACGCTTTTTCCGTCGGTGTAATTCTTTATATATTCTGCAAAATTATTCAAAGAAGTCGCTCCATTTCTTTTTTCAGTATTTTACTGAATTCTTCGGGAAGAAGATTTTCTTCATTATATGAACCACAGCATTCGCTGTTAACAGCATCAACTGTTTCGGGATGATAAAGACCTCTGTTTTTGTATTCTTCAAACATAAGCGGTAACTTTTCACCGTCTGATTCCATTCTGCGAATTGCAAGTGTAACAGCAAGGTTAACCTCATCTATACTGCCTACGCATTCAAAAGGCTTATGTACTGACTGTCCGATTAATTCAATGAAATATTCAAGCATATTTTCGTCATTAAGCATATCTCTGCCGAAAATCTCAATCTGCTTTTCACGGCTTATGAAAGGTGAAAGAATGAGATTTACGAAAAGGCACTTAGGACATTCACCGCACCATATATCGGGTGAAACCTTACCGCCGAGATTACAGCTTCGGAAAACTGAAAGATATTTTTCATATGATACAAACATCTTTGCAATCTGAAATTCAGCAAGCGGACGAAGAAAGCTGAAATAATAAATACCGCTTTTAAGATATTTTTCTTCGTAGCTGTGGAAATCCTTTTCAAATTCAAAGCTTTTTGAATACTGATGATTTACTTCTTCACCGGCTACAGTACTTTCATTTGCACTTGACTCGTTTGAAAGAACAATGTATTTTCTGCCGTTCAGATATGCTGTTATCTCTGCTGAGAACGCAACAACAGCGGAAAAAGGAGTATGACCGTTAAGATATCCCTGTTTATTAAGTTCAACAAGTGAACGGTCAAATTTTCTTTTTGAAACTATAAGTGTATCTTCTGAAAGTCCTGCTTCTCTTACAGTGCCGTCAATTGAACAGCGTCTGTTGATTGAATAGCATCGGCAGTCCATTCCTGCATTTTTAAGTGTTTCAATTGTAAGTGCTGAATCCTTGCCGCCGCCAATAGGAACAAGACAGCCTGTGAGTTCATTCGGCATTTCTTCAAGTGAACTGTCGAATTTCCCTGTCGGAACGATATTTACAAAGCTTTCGGCATCTGTTTTAATTCCGTTGACATAGAAAAATTCACCAAGTCCCATAAAATAAAGCTTTTTCCACCATTTAACCTGTTCTTCGCTGAGTTCACCGCATTCAACTCTTAGTTCGGGTGAACATGTCGCTTTCCAGTAGCTTACAGCCTCAGCCATGCCGAGTGAGAAAAGCATTCTTTCAAGAGTGAGATTGCCCTTGACCTTGAAATTTTCGGGCTTTGCAAACACCCATGACGGACGAAATTCTGCAAGTGACGGAACAGAAAACTCATAGGTTACTTCTATTTCGTTTTCAGTTTCATTTATATTGTATGTCTTATATATGAAAACAGGATTTTTCTCTCTGTATTCTTCAAATTTATTCATTGATTGCCTCCGATGAACAGATTATTCTTTATTATTGTCATTTTCAAGAATAAGTGATAAATAATGTTCCTTTATACGTTCAAAGGTTTCAGCTGAAAGGTCATGTTCAACCTTACATGCATCCTCAGCCGCAAGGTCACGTTCAACTCCGAGATACTCAAAGAAAGATGAGAGCAGTGTATGTCTGTCATACATACGCTCGGCAACCTCTCTGCCTTTTTCAGTAAGCTTTATATGATTTTCGCCGTCTACCGTAACAAGTCCTGTATCCTTCATTTTTCTGAGAACAATTGATACTGTAGGTCTTGAGTAGCCGAGATATGAACAAATGTCAATCGCATGAACGTCAGGTTGTTTTTTTGAAAGAATTAAAATTGTTTCAAGATAATTTTCAACTGCCTCTGTAATAGCCATTGTTTATCTCCTTAATAATTATTATAGTATATGATACTTATGTTTTATTATAGCATATTTTTTTTCGTTTGTAAAGGTGGAGATGATGAAAAATAAAAGCACTCCACTAATCTGTGAAGTGCTGTAATACTATAATATTTATACTCGTTTAAGGAAAAACATCCTTCCGCTGTATGGCGGTATATTCATAATGAGTCTGTTTCCGTCCTGTTTCCATACAGTTGAACCATCGGGAGTTCTTCCGCTGAAACGCTGATTATCGGAATCTATAAGCAGTTCAGCCTTAAAGCCGTCACCTATATTTACCGCATATGATGACTGATGCCAGTCTGAAAAATTCAGTACAGCTATAATATCTCCGTCGGCACTCTTTCTTCTTATCGCATATACACAGCGTGTTATTGATTTACAGTCATCCCACATGAAATTCGTCGGATTGTAGTCATAGTGCAGTGCATTGTATTTCAGATAAATATGATTTAATTCTTTTATATACTCTCTGAAAGAATCATGCAAAGGGTATTGAAGCATATCCCAGTCCTGTTCACGCTTTTCGTCCCATTCACGAAGCTGTGCGAACTCATTTCCCATGAAATTCAGCTTTTTTCCGGGATGTGCAATCATATACATATACATTGCCCTTGCCTGTGGGAATTTCTGCGGATACTGTCCGTTCATCTTCTGTGCAATTGTTGCCTTGCCGTGCACAACTTCATCATGTGAAAGCGGAAGAATAAAGTTTTCGTTGTAGAAATAAAGCATTGAGAATGTCAGCTTATGATAATCTCTTGAACGATACATCGGTGCACACTGGAAATACTCAAGTGTATCGTGCATCCATCCTAAATCCCATTTATAGTCAAAACCAAGTCCGCCGTCAAAAACAGGCGCAGTAACCTTCGGATAAGCAGAAGAATCTTCTGCGGCTACAATCGCAGACGGATGACGTGCTTTCAGACCGCAGTTCATTGACTTTATAAAATCAATTGCGGCTGTATTGTGTCCACGATGTTCATCACCATTGATAAATATGATATTTCGTACAGCGTCCATTCTCAGACCGTCAAAATGATAAACGTCAAGCCAGTAGTTTGCGGCTGACTGTAGGAATGAACGTACTTCACCCCTTGTGTGATTGAAATTACGGCTTCCCCATTCATTATATCCCCTTGAATCGTCGGGATATTCATAAAGCTTTGTGCCGTCATATTCTGTAAGTCCGTAATGGTCAACTGCAAAATGAACGGGAATAAAGTCAATGATAACGCCTATTCCTTCAGCGTGGCATTTATTGACAAACTCCATAAGCTGTTCCGGAGTGCCGTAACGTGCCGTAGGTGCAAAAAAAGCCGTACTCTGATATCCCCATGACTCGTCACAGGGGTGTTCATTAAGCGGCATAAGTTCGATGTAATTATAGCCGTATTCCTTAACGTAGCTTACAAGGTCATCAGCAATTTCAGAATAGCTGTACCAACCTTCCTGTTCAGAAGTATCAGCATTTTCGTCTGTATTTCTCTCAGCCTTTCTTCTCCATGAACCAAGATGAACTTCATATATATTAAGCGGTGTATCACGGCAGTCAGTACGTTTTTTCAGCCACTCACTGTCTGTAAACTCAAAACCGCATGTACTGCGGATAACTGAACATGTACCCGGTCTTAATTCCATACCAAAGCCGTACGGGTCACAATGGTCTATGAAATTTCCGCTTTTATTGTAAATTCTGTATTTATAACGCAAACCTTCCTTAGCGTCGGGACAGAAGACTTCGTAAAAATTACCATCAGCGGTCTTATTCATGGGAATATCATTCCATTGAGAAAAATCCCCCACAAGAGAAACCTTTGACGCATTCGGTGCAAAAGTGCGGAAAACAGTTCCGTTTTCTGAAAGATGTGCACCAAGGTAATCATATGCTGTAAATTCTTTTCCATTATAAAAATCTCTGATGTCCATAAGCATACTCCAGTCAAAAAATACATTTCGGAACATCTCTAAAAACATTTAGAAATGCTGTATATAAAGAAAAAACCATTTGCATATTGCAAATGGTCTTTCGTGGTGCGAGTAATGGGACTTGAACCCATACGTCCTTCGACACACGCCCCTCAAACGTGCCTGTCTGCCTATTCCAGCACACTCGCATCAGCAGTTTTTTGTGTTTATCACCCGACTGCTTTATTATTATAACACAGGTATTCCGATTTGTCAAGCATTTTTTGAAAAAAATTTCAGATTTTTTCAAAAAAACTTCCGTTGGAGTCGTTTTGTGCCGATATACCGTAATTTTGCTCTGAAAATTTTTTCAAAAAAATAATGCACAGGAGTACTTTTTAACCTGTGCATTATAATTAATGACTATTATTTGTCTTTTTTCTTATCATCCTTTGATGAATTCTTATCAGATTTCTTTGTATCTCCGTCTGATGAATCCTTCTTAGGAGTTTCACCATAGCCGTAACCGTACTTGTATCCGTATTTATATCCATACTTTCCGTAACGCTTGCCGTAGTGACCCGATGTCTTTCTCTTTACTCGTGTCATAACAAATCCGAGCATGTTCATATGTGCAAGCTCTGTTTTATTAACGAGTTCCTTAATGTCATAGTCCGATGTATAACCTGTTCTTACAACTGCAAGAAGACCTGCAACATGCTGACTAAGGTTAAGTGAGTCTGATACAACATTAATCGGCGGTGAGTCGATTACAATAACATCATATTTCTCATTTAATTCATCAAGGAGTTTAACCATTCTTTCAGAACTTAAAAGCTCTGACGGGTTAGGCGGAATAGGACCTGCTGTCAATACGCTGAGATTAGGGAGCGGAGAATCCTGTATTGCTTCCTCAGCCTTGCACTGCTTTGAAAGTACAGATGAAAGTCCGCTTTCATTTTTTACAGTAAATATCTTATGCTGAACAGGTTTTCTCATATCACCATCAATAATTATGGTTTTCTGTCCGCCGTCTGCAAATGAAATTGCAATGTTAGCCGCAGTAGTTGACTTACCTTCTGCAGGATTTGAGCTTGAAACAATAAATGCCTTTTTTTCTGATGTCGAAATAGCAAACATCACATTTGTTCTCATAAGCTTGCAGGCTTCAACAACATTGAAAGGTACTTTTTCATCAAGAAGTGTAATATGGTCATCCTTACCCTCTTGTTTAATCTTCTTCTGCTTTCTCTTAGAAACTTCAATATCATCAATTTCACCAAGAATAGCTTTACCGAATTTGTTTGTGAGTTCTTCGACGTTCTTTACTCTGTTGTCAAAGAAATCAATCATGAATATGATAGCCGCCGCAAGTGCAAATGCCGCAATACCGCCAAGTGCAATATTTTTCATAAGGTTCGGACCTACAGGGTTCGGATAAACCTTAGCTGTATCAATTGAATTGATTTCACCTACACCAATTGCCTTGTCTGTAAAACCGTTAGCCTGTTTGCAGAGTTCATTACAGATTTCAGATGAAAGAACTGCATTCTTTGTAGTAGAAACAATATAAATAGCACTTGTATCAGTTACAGTTGTAATCGAAATGTGTGATGCAAGAGATGAAGGCTTTATTTTTCCTTCAGAATTAACTGCAAAGCTCTCATGAATTATTTCAGAACTGAACTTATCACAAAGCGCCTCACCAACTGACTCCATTACCGCATCGTCCTTCAGCACCTGTATATATGTATTTATGAGCTGTTTGGACTTGCTGATATCATTGTATGACGGAGTATCTTCTTTTACTGACGTATAAGTCTGTACATACATTGAGATATGTGATGAATAATCGGGTGTCATGGCATATGTGGTATACAGATATGCCCCTGTCGCACCAAGCACTGTGACAATAATCAGAAGTATGATGTGATTCCAGAACAATGTCAGAATATCTTTGATTGAAATTGTTGAATTGTCATTCATGTTTTCTTTCTCCTTATTTTATGCCAGTATCGTGCCTTAACCGGCAAAATTATAGTACTTTTATTATACAATATAATGCAGCAAATTTCAAGTAATTTATGAAAGAACTTATAGTACAAATTGAAAGTTTTTTGTTTTTCGGCGTTTTGAACAAATTTCATCTGTCACCACAGCCGTACTGCCGTTTTTAGCACAAAAACAAAAGACGGAAAGAGCCATAAAAACTCTCTCCGTCTCTGCCGTTTGACTAATTTACTCTACATCAATAACACTCAGAATAACTGTCCCGGAAGAACAAGCTTTTCTTTATGCGGAAAATCCTTGTCGAATTTTTCAACGTCTGAGTCGTCAACGTAGTAACCCTTCGGGGTCTGATAAACACCTGTTACATCGTCAAGATATCCCGGAATAAGCTCTTTGCAAAGGAAGAACGATGCATCAGCATCTTCGGGCAAATCATGATAGTGGATACCGAATCTGTCTGCGTAATCAAAACCGCTTTTGCCGTAAAATGCGATATTTCCTTCAAATAGAACTGCACCAAATCCCATTTCTGCTGCTTTCTTAAGTGAATAATCAAGCAGTGCTTTTCCGTAGCCTTTACGTTTAAGGTCAGGTGCAATGCAGATAGGTCCCATAGTCAGAACAGGAATTACTCTGCCGTCATCAGCTTCGATAACTGTTTTCATAAACATATTCTGTCCGATAATTCTGTTGTCCTTAACCATAACGAAATTAAGTTCTTTTACGAACAACGGGTCATCACGAAGAACATGAAGAACATAATGTTCACTGCATCCGGGACGATAGACGTTCCAGAATGACTCTCTGACGAGATTTTCGTTTTCTCTGTAATCTTCTTTAGTTTCCAAACGGATTATATAGTCATTTTTATTCATTGTTTTTCCTCCTGAAAATTGTTGACTTCAACTGTACCATGACGGGAGGTTTGTACGATTGTCAGCAAACCTCCACGGTTATGCCACAATCTCCATTGAGTTGTACTTTTTCAAACAGCACTCTCCTGAAATTATTTTTTTGCAGAGTTTTACTCTGTAATTTTATTATAGCACAGGATTTTCATATTTGCAAGCATGAATTTTCTGTTTTTATAGACAAGCCGCATTTTTTCTGATATAATTGTCAATGGTATTGCCTTAATAACAGGCTGTTATAATTCTTATTGATTTCGTCAAATCATTAATCGTCCTGTTCTTTTCAGTTGTATGGCAGAATGTGTAATCAGACAGCATATTTGTGTGCTGTCAAAAAAGAAAATAAATCGTAACGGAGAAAACTATGTTTGGTCTGATATTTAAAAATGTTGCCGTAATTCTTGTATACATGATAATCGGTTATATTTTGTGTCTTGCGAAAAAAGCAACTGTAGAGCATACAAAAAGTATTTCGGGAATTCTGCTTTATGCTCTCAGTCCTGCTATGATTATCAATTCATTTCTACAGCTTGAATATTCAAAAGAAAACTTTATCTGTATGGTTAAGTATTTCTTTGTTACATTGATAATTCAGCTTTTGTTTTTCAGTATTCTGTATGCACTGCTGCACAAAAAATACGACAATGCAAAATACAGAATTATGACCATAGGCGGAGTTCTCGGAAATGTCGGATTTTTCGGACTTCCGATTATAAGCAGTATTTTTCCCGAAAATCCGATTGTAATGTGCTACAGTTCAATCAACGTAATGTCGATGAACCTTATTGTATTTACAATCGGAGTTTTCATGATCACAAACGATAAAAACTACATATCTCTGAAAGGTGCAGTTTTAAATCCGACTACACTTTCAATAATAGCTGCACTTCCACTATATTTTTTCAATGTTAAATTTCCCGAAACAGCGATGGATTCAATAGTTCTTCTTGCAAAAATGGTAACACCTGTATCTATGTTTCTGCTTGGAATAAGGCTTTCTGCGGCGAATATGAAAGAAGTGTTCACAAGGGGATTTGTTTATGCAGCATGTTTTCTGAAACTGATAGTTTTCCCTGTTATTGCATTTTTGTGTGTACACTGGCTGCCGTTTCTTGATGACACATTAAAAACAACAGTAATCGTTCTCGCTGCGGCGCCGTCGGGTGCAGTTATTCAGTCGCTTGCCGAACTTCACGAATGCGAACAGGAATTTTCAGCTAATGTGGTTCTGCTTACTACCATTCTCAGTGTTATTGTTACACCATTGGTTGTTAACTGGCTTGTTTGAGCGTTGGGTGTATATAAAATTACGGAGAGAACCCAAAAAAATTCTCTCCGTATTTTTTATTCTATAACCTTATTAATCACATCAATAAGCGGTGCGTTTTCTTTCAGTACTGCTGCTCCGTATTTCTGCGGTGCAAAGCGGTCGTCAAGTATCTTTGTTGTATTGTCGTCATAGCCGCTGAGAATTGATACGTCTACGGCTATTACATCTATATTGCCGTTTTTCAGTGCATCATATAGTATATCATAGCCTTCATATTCACAGAATATCGGGTTTACTTTAAGTGTATTCATCATATTGATGTAGTCTATAAAATCTTTTCTTGTTGTCGCATTTCTCGGTACTCCGATATACTTTCCGTCAAGCTCGGCTATTGAATGTATCGACTGACTGCCAAGAGAATTTATGTCTTCTCCCCTGTCCTTTACCATTAGTCCGATATAGCTTGTATAATAACTGTCGGATATCGCAAAGCGTTCCTTTCGTTCATCGGTTATGGTATATGTCGCAAGCATACAGTCTATTTCTCCGCTTTCAAGTACGGTTTCACGGTCTGCTACTGTTACTCCTGTGAAATGTACAAGGTTTTGTTCCTTTGCATCTTCCGGGGTAACTCCGAAAATCTCTGCGGCTGTCTTATATGCAAGTTCAGTTTCAAGTCCTGTCCATTTGCCGCTTTTTTCATCATAAAAGCTGAGCTCCGGCACATCAGTTTTACAGCCTGTACGCAGATATCCACGCTCTTTGATTTCGTCTGTGATTTTTTCGTTTATCTTTACATCTTCATTGGTTTTTGATGATATTTCATTTACCGTCTGTGATGTACAGCCGCTGAGTACAAAAAGCGATGCTGTCACTGCAAGCGTCAGAAAACGTTTACGCATTGTTTTCCTCCGTAATCTTTGCATTGAACACGTTTCTGTCAATGTCCTTGTTCTGATGTGCTACAATTGTTGTACATACTGCGTCACCTGTAATATTTACTGCTGTACGCATCATGTCAAGAATACGGTCAATGCCCATGATAAGTGCTATTGCTTCAATCGGAAGTCCTACTGCCGCAAACACCATTGACAGTGTTACAAGTCCTACTGACGGAATACCTGCTGTTCCTACTGATGCAAGTGTTGCTGTTGCTATAACTGTAATGTATCCCTTGATACCAAGTTCCATTCCATATGCCTGTGCGGCAAATACTACTGCTACACCCTGCATTATTGATGTACCATCCATATTGATTGTTGCGCCAAGCGGAATTGTGAATGATGAAATCTTTCTTGATATTCCCATTTTTTCTTCAAGTGTATCAATGTTCATTGGAATTGTTGCATTTGATGTCGATGTTGAAAATGCAAATGCCATAACAGGGAAAAATTTCTTTAAAAATCTGAACGGATTGAGTCTTGTGAAAATGAAAAGAAGTACCATGTATACCACAAGCAGCTGTACTCCGAGTCCGAGTACTACACTGCACATATACTTTCCAAGCGGTAAAAATGCATTGAATCCAAGATTTGCAAATGTCTTGGCAAGCATACAGAATACTCCTATTGGTGCAAGACTCATTACAAAATTGGTCATTTCCATCATGAGATTGTTGCACTGATTGCAGAAATTTGATATAAGCTCTGCACGTTCTCCCATTTTTGCAAGAAGTACTCCGACGATAAGTGCAAAGAGAATTACCTGCAGCATTGTGCCGTTTGCAAGTGATGCTATCGGATTTTCGGGAATGATATTGAGAAGTGTATCAACTACTGATGTGCTTTCGGCGCTTGTTGTCGAACCCTTTTCTATTGATGACATATCAAGTCCGATGCCCGGCTTGATAATTGATGCTACTGTAATTGCTACTGTAACTGCAAGTGCTGTTGTCGCAAGATAGAATACTATTGTTTTTCCGCCTACCTTGCCAAGTGATTTGGTATCACCGATTGATGATGCACCGCATATGAGTGAAAAGAATACAAGCGGTACAACAAGCATTTTCATAAGACGGATAAAGCCGTTGCCTATTACATAAAATATTCCGTCTACGAATACTGTGTCACGGACATAGCTGTTTGGTATAAAAACATTGAATATTATTCCGACAATAAGTCCGAGAATAAGTGCTATGAAAATTTTGGTGGTAAGTCCCATTTTCTTTCCGGTTTCTGTATTTTTGGCTGACATCTTATTTCATCTCCTGTTCAATATATCTTTTTAGTTCATCATACCAGTTCGGCATTTCATATACACCTGTCATTTTAAGCATAAGATTTTCAAGAAGTGTTGATGCTGAGTCTTCTGATTTCTTTTCAATTACAAGTGAAGTATCATTTCCGCTTAATTCAAGAATTGCCTTTGCAAATTCATAGCGTGAACAGATGCCTTCGCATGATGCGTGGAATATTCCATATTCATTGTGGTCAAGAAGAAGAGTTACAGCCTTTTCAAGTTCAGTAACACTTGTAGGGGTGCTGATATGAGCAGAATTCGCTTCAAACTTTTCTCCCTTTTCTGCCTTGTCAAGAACGTATCTGAGATAATCACCATTTCCTGTTGCTGAACCATACACCCATGAACTTCTTATGATAAGATGCTTTGGATTAAGCTCACGCACAAAGGTTTCACCTGCAAGCTTTGATTTTCCGTATACAGTTGACGGAACAGGTGTATCAAATTCGTTAAGCTTTTGAGTTCCTGTACAGGTGAAAACATCGTCTGTTGACATCTGTATAAGACAGGCATTGTGTCTTCTTGATGCAGATGCAAGATTTCTTGCACCGAGAGTATTTACTCTGTATGCATCTACCGGATTGCTTTCGCAGTATGCCATATCGGAAATACTTGCACAGTTGATAATTACATTAGGCTGATAAATATCCATAGCCTTGTTTACTTCTGACGGATTTGCTATATCAACGTCTTTGTCAGTAGCAATTATTTTGTTTGATGAATCCTGTTTCAGATGTCTGGTAAGGGCTGTGCCGAGCTTACCTGATGCACCTGTTATCCAAATTGTGTTTTTCTAATTTGTCCCTCCGTAATGTTATTTGTCTGTCAACGCCAGAACATTGATATTGTATCATATTTTTCTACATATTGCAAGTGGTTTTGTAGGAATTTGACTAATAATTTTATGTATTGACTTTAATTTTATTTAGTGATATAATAGCAATATCAAATACAGAAAGGAATCAGACATGCGTTTTAACGGCTATTATGACAGGATTATCACTGCCGATGAACTTAACTATATCACACAAACAGACCTTGAAAAATCATGCATAAACATCACATCATCCGAAATGTATAAAGAAGTTACAGACTATAATGAGCATATGATACATATGCGCCATAAAAAAACTGTTTATTTCTGCGACTTCTGGGGAGCTTTTTTGCTCAATATCATTGTTTTCCTTGCATCGCTTGTTATTCTCATTAAAGACCTTGATAATTTAAGTCTTGCACTTAAGCTCGGAATTGATAATCTTGCCTTATGCTATGGATTTTCTGCTCTGCTGACTTCGGCTGTTATTTATTTTGCATTTTACAGAAAGAATTTCAGCCTTAAACTGCATTTGCCTTTATGCGCTTTGCTTGTGTGCCTAAACTCTGTTTTCATAATTTCATTTGCTGCTGATATTTTTCTTTTCAGAATAATTGAAAAGCTCGATAATTCTCTTAAAAATGACATAGGCTATCCTACTTTTATTCAGCTTAATACTCTATATCATATCGAAAAAGATAAAAATGAATAATAACAAATAACGGCATACGAAAAATCAAAATTCCGTATGCCGTTTGTTTGTTTTATTATATTTTATCAGCTTTTGCCACTTTTACCATAACAACTGTCATTACAATTAGAATATACATTATAAAATTTTTCTTCAGGTAA
>JAKSQU010000032.1 GCA_024403965.1 Ruminococcus sp. | reverse complement strand
TTAAGAACAAACATTAAGAACTACAGGTGAATTTATGTCAAAATCAATAAGAAAAACTTTATTAACTGTAACTCTGACAGCTTTTCTTTTGCTTGTTACAATCAGTTTTTTGGTTTCATATTTTAGCATAAGCCGTTCATCGAAGAAATACCGTGAAGCAGTAGGAAATGCGGCACTCGATTTCTCCGAAACTGTTATAGACAATGACGATGCACTTGTTTATATAACAAACCGTACTACTGACAGCAACTATGCTCCCGTTCTGAACGAATTAAAGGTTTATCAGCAGAAAAATTCTGAAACAATAGAGCGTATTTCCCTTGTGAATTTTTCAAGTTCAAAGGGATGGTATATATATGATACAAAGGAAGAAACTCTCGGAGCTACACTTGAATACAGCGAATATCTTCTTTCGGTAAAAGCAGAATTAATCAACGGAAGAAGTTCATTCAGCAATAAAAACGGAAATATTATTGAATTATATCGTCCGCTCAGAACAGCAGATGATGTACTTGCAGGCTATCTCATTATAAGTGTAAATAATCCATATACAGATACATATTCCACAATTATACTTGCATATTTCATAGTAATTGCAGTACTCGTTCTGATAATAATGAGTGTTATAATGTCAATTCTCAAAAAAAGATTTTTTACCCCTGTTGATAATCTTACAAAAAAGGCTGAGCAGATGCTTGCAACAGAAACAGAAGAGAAGAATGATAACCCTGTTGCCTATATCGAAAACCTTGATGAGCTTTCAAGACTTGAAACTGCATTTGATAAACTTTTCATATCTGTAACAAGCGGCGAAAAACATCTTAATCAGGCTCTTTATGATGCAAACCATGACGGCATGACACACGTTTATAATAAGCGTTACTATCAGAGTGTTGAACAAAGTTTCCGACACTGTTCAATTATCTGTGCAATATATTTTGACGTAAATAATCTGAAACTCATGAACGATACACTCGGACATGAAAGCGGTGACTATGTAATTACAAGAGCGGCAGAGTATATCAGCAGTATTATCGCACCGACTGACTATTGTTTCCGAATGGGCGGTGATGAATTCCTTGTAATCATAGCAGATACATCACTCCGCTACATAGTAAAAATTGTAGATAGACTTAACCGGGATTGTCCTTATATACTGAACAGAGATAATGACCGGATAAAATGTGCACTTTCATTCGGTTATGCTTATGGTAAGGATGATTATGTATATGAAGCTGTACTTGCAAAGGCTGAAGAAAATATGTATATAAAGAAAAATCAGCTTAAAATAGAAATGAATATGCCGGACAGATAATATGGAGGACTAATGAAAATAAATCAAAAATTCTTATATGATTATTCGTTCAGACGTAAATTTACTCTGATGGATTTAGCTGTTGCATCAATTGTTATTCTTATGCTTTTGACTACACTAAAAACAATCAGAGGAACAGTTAAGGAAAAATACGCCAAAAGCGGAAATATAATTATCACAGCAACAGAACAGATGATGGATATGGGTATAGAAAGTGCCATATCACTTGCCACAGGTATTTATTCAAACGAAAGACTGTATGAATTCCTTGACAATACCTATACATCATCAGAATATTACGAGGCATACTATCCTTTTCAGAACAGTGCGGTTCTCGGAGTAGGCGGAAATAATATAGTAAAGAGCGTAACAATTTACACTCAGAATAAATCCGTATTGAGCGGAGGATATATCTGTCCGCTCAGCGAGGCAGAGGATTCCGTATGGTATCAGTATTACAAAAAGACAAACAAGCTTGTATTTCTGAGCAAGGATGATGAAAAAGGCACACTTACTCTTGTAAGAAAGCTTGACTACAGTTATCTTTCAACAGGTGACAGCTTTGTCTGTCTTGAACTTGACCTTTCGGTATTTGCAAGTTATTTCAGCAGACTCGGCTTTGACGGAGATTTATATATTGTGTCAGGACACAATCTGATTTATTCAAGTTCAGAT
Organism: Ruminococcus sp.; assembly: GCA_024403965.1. Classification (GTDB taxonomy): domain Bacteria; phylum Bacillota; class Clostridia; order Oscillospirales; family Ruminococcaceae; genus Ruminococcus. The sequence continues at coordinate 15,707 of JAKSQU010000032.1, read as the reverse complement.
GATGTAAAAAGTGAATCCGATATAAAAATTACTCCCGAGTTTCAGTGTATAACAAGAAATTACTATTCAGCAGAAATTCAGTATTATTCAAAAGAACAGAAAACCAATTTCCGTACGCATCTTTTGGAAAATAAACTGCTGCTTATAATTCAGCTGATTATAATCATTGAATTTTTTACATTTAATCGTGGTCTTTCAAAGGGAATAATACAAAGAACAGGTTCAGCACTTGCAGAATACGGAAGAACAGGTTCTATGACTTCATTGTCACGCCAATCAAACGGCAAAGATGAAATAGGTCAGATATTAAATGCGTGTGGTGCAATGTCACTTCGTCTTTCACGAAAGGGAAGTGAATTCAGGCAGAGCAATGAGAATCTTGAACAGGCGAAAGATGATTATAATCATCTTTTCGCAACTGCAATGCGGCTTGATGCAGAAGTTAAACTTCGTGAAGACTATCCGGGACTTTTTGCTAATGATACATCTGAAGAAGTACCGCTTTCAAGAGAAATAGGAAATCTTCGCACACTTGCAAAGATATTCGACGTGCAGTGTGATGCAGTTGCGGATAATCCGTTCATAATAACTGTACCGCTTTATTCGCTCACACTCGTAGCTGATGATGTTTTCAGACATTACAGTGATGTAAAGCTTTCACTTAATGCTGATACAAATATGATAAAAATAACATTTGAAAGTTCCGATACACCGGACCAGGAAACAATATTAAATTTACTTGCAATTTATGAAGAAGACTCCGTAATAGATTCATACTCATTCAACATTGATAACAGATTAAATCCGTATTTAAGACTTAAACACTGCTTTGGCAACAGAACAGGACTGGAACTCGACACAAGTAATGGAATGAAAATGGTAATTACTATTAAAACGGAGAGTGACAATTATGCTGATTAAAAAAATACTATCTGCTGTCATTTCATCAGCACTTTTGCTGTCAGCCGGCGGATGCGGTCTGTCCGGTAATGAAGATGACAAAGAAATCAAAGTGTTTACAGGTTTTTACGGAACATCAGGCATAGAAATCGCTCAGGACAATGATATCATGGAATTAATAGCGGAAAAGACAGGAGTTAAGCTTGAGCAGACATGGCTTTTTGAACAGGACAGTGCAAACAGAACGTTCAGTGATATGATAGTTTCAAACAAATATCCGGATTACATCTATGCAGACGCTGAAAACTGTCATAAGCTGATTAAAGAAGGCGCATTTATTCCGATTGATAAATACTGGGACGATTATCCGCTGCTGAAAAGTTTCTGTAAGGAAAGTGAATGGGACAGAATCCGTTCTGAAGACGGACACATATACTATATACCGCTTTTCTCATCAATTAACGGAAAAACAACAGAAACCGTTTACTCAGGCGAGGCATTCTGGATACAGCTTAAAGTACTGAAATGGGCAGATTATCCGGAAATAAAAACTCTTGATGAGTATTTTGATCTGCTTGAACGCTATATGCGTTATAACATGTACAATGAGAACGGTGACAAGAACATAGGCTACGAGATTCTTGCCACAAACAATACATTCTTTGCAGTTGACAATCCGCCGATGTTCCTTGACGGATATCCGAATGACGGATGCTGTATAGTAGATCCGGATTCACTTGATGCAAGGGACTATAATCTTTCAGATACCGCAAAGCTGTGGTTTAAAAAGCTGAATGAAGAGTATTCAAAGGGAATAATTGATCCCGAATGCTTTGTACAGAACAGTGACCAGTACTATCAGAAAATAGCATCAGGCAGAGTACTCGGAATGGTAGACCAGTACTGGAATTTTTCACAGGCAGCAAGTGATTTGCCGCCCGAATGCACATATATTCCGCTCAATGTTACCATTGATGAGAGTATCGAAGGAAGATATCGTTCAAGAAATACATTCAATGATTCAACAGGTGTAGGAGTATCAGTAAGCTGTTCAGATCCGGATGCCGCAGTAAAGTTTATGAATGACCTTCTTTCACCGGAAATAGAACTTCTGAGATTCTGGGGAATAGAAGATGTAGACTATACAGTTGACGAAAACGGCATATTCAGACAATCCCAGAAGCAGATTGACAGATGGTTTTCAAACAGCTACTACAGCTACAGTCATATATGTATGTACAACTACATGCCATATCATATGGGACAGGCACCTGACAAAATAAATGCATACTGTCCGTCATATCAGGAAGAAACATTTTTTGAACGTCAGCCACCTTTGGTACAGGAATGCTTTAAAGCGTACAATAACAAGACATTCGTTGACTTTATGAATGAGCCGGATGAAAATCCGCCATGGTTCCCGATGTGGACATATTCAAATATACTTACAAACGATACAGACTACGGCAGAGTTATGAAACAGATTGACAATGAAAAGCACAGATATCTGCCGTTGCTTGTAATGTCAGGTGATTTTGATGCACAATGGGAAAAATATGAAGAAGCATATAAACAGATTGATACCGAAATCTACTTCAATGCGCTTTCAGCAGAAGTAAGGCGCAGATGCGGTATAAATGAAAAGGAGTAAAATGAAATGAATACAATAGCAATTATAGGCGCAATGCCGTCTGAACTTGTAGATTTAAGAAACGTACTTACAGGTGCAGAAATAAAGAAAATCTCAGGATATGATTTTTACGTAAGCGAATATAAGGGCAGGAAGGTAAGCAATGCATGCTGTGGAATAGCAAAGGTAAACGCCGCACTGTGTACACAGGCGATGATAGATAATTTCAAACCTGACTGTGTAATCAATGCAGGTATCGCAGGCGGAATGAACAGTGATGTTAAGGTATGTGACATTGTGGTATCAAGTGAAACAATGTACCATGACCTTGATTCGCATTTCCTTAATGACTATCCGCCGTACTGTGCAGTATACAAGGCTGATGAAAAGCTTATTGAAACAGCAGAAAAGGTATGTGCAGAAGAAGGCGTAAAGAGTTTCAGGGGAAGAATAGTATCAGGTGAAGCATTTATTTCAAGCAATGAAGTAAAAGCAGAAATTCAGAAAAAATTATCACCATACGCAGTTGATATGGAAACAGCCGCAGTAGGTCACTGCTGTTTCAGAAACGAAATGCCGTTCACAGCAGTAAGATGTATTTCAGATAATGCCGATGATGAAGGTGCAATGTCATTTGACGAGTTTGAAAAGATTGCGGCAAAGAGAGTAGCAGAAATAGTAATCAGAATGATTGAAGTATTATAAGGTGAAGGTAATGAAAAAAGCAGTATTATTTATCTGTTCGCTTGCAGTACTTATGAGTACAGCAGTTTCAGCAGTATCAGCGGAAGAAACACTTGATGAAAAAACATATATACCGCAGATATATTTTAAAGCAAATCCGAGTGAAACAGCAGATATACTTCCGACAGGCACAGTATATTTCAATACAAAAGCAGATGGAGAATTAAAGTCACAGACAGGCGTATACATCAAAGATGAACTTGTCCGTTCGGGACAGATTTTTCTGAAATGGGAATGGTATGACGATAATGTATATCTTGCTAATCTCAATAATCCCTTTGAAAATGGAACTATTCCGCCGTATAATGAATTCAGTTCATCAATTGACATTGGAAAAAACTATACACCCGAAAGCAAGCTTATGGGAATAAGCTACGGAAATATCGGAACATATGAAATGCTTCCGCTTTCACTCACAGGAGAAAAATCAGACTCATATGCACTTGCATATTTTGATATTAATGTTGCAGACGAGACACCGTCGGATTATTATGAAATAGCATTCAGAACACAACAGCCTAATGTGAGCAATATTGCATACAGACTTTCAGACAAGAGTCTGAGAGATTTAAGACCATCGGGCGAAAACGCACAACCGCTTACAATAGCAGTTTCAGACAGAATGCTTGGCGACGTAAATGATGACGGCATAATAGATGCCACAGATGCATCAGCAGTACTTTCTGAGTATGCATTAAGTTCAGTTAATGGTGACGGAGAATTTACAAAAGCGCAGTTAATATCAGCAGATGTAAACGGAGATAAAGTAGTAGATGCCACAGATGCATCATCACTTTTAAGCTATTATGCGTATACATCTGTAAGCGACAGTATTCCGCTTACAGAATTTATGAGCAGATAAACAAAAACGGAGATTTGAACTAAATCAAATCTCCGTTTTGTTATATTAATGTGAAATTACTTTACATTAAGACTGCTGAAAGCATTGTCTACCACCTTTTTATCAGGAGCAGAAGTGAATGAGCTTACAATCGGAACAACGAGAAGTGAAACAATCATAGCGAATGCACCTGCATTGATAGGTGAGAGAAGATTGAGCGGACATCCGAGACCGATAACAGATGATCTGATACCATCGAATGCGCTGATGCCGAGACTAAAGAGAACCATATGAGCAACACTGATGCCGACACCTGTGATAAAGCTTGTCCATACAGCGGCTCTTGATGCCTTTTTCATAAAGAGACCATAAAGGAAAGGTCCTAAGAAAGCACCGGAAAGTGCGCCCCATGAATAAGACATGAGAGTTGAAATTGATGCATTCTTGTTGCATGCAATTACAACAGAAATGATAAGGAATACTGCAATGAAGATACGCATAAAGAGCATCTGCTTTTTGTCATCAAAATTCTTGATTCTTGGCTTGATAAGGTCATTTGTAAGAGTTGAGCTTGAAGTAAGAACAAGTGATGAAAGAGTTGAAAGTGATGCAGAGAGAACGAGTACAACAACTACACCGATAAGCAGATTCGGAAGAGCCTGCTGAATAAGTGAAGGTACCATTGTATCGTAAACAGGTCTGCCGTTTACAACATCAATAAGCTTTCTGCCGTTGTCAGCATCCGGGTCAAGAGTACAGTAAAGTCTTACGAAACCGCCCATGAAATATGAACCGCCTGCAACAACAAAAGCAAAGAGAGTTGAAATAACAGCGCCCTTCTTGATAGCGTTTTCGTCCTTAATAGCGTAGAATTTCTGAACCATCTGCGGAAGTCCCCATGTACCAAGTGAAGTAAGAATAACAACACCGAAAAGGTTAATCGGGTCAGGACCGAAAAGACTGCCGAGAGTATTAGTATTACCCTTGTCATCCTTAATAAGATTAAGTGCATTAACAGCTTCAGAAAGACCGTCTTTTTTCTGAACTGTAAGAGCAACAACAGTAGAAATACCGATAAGCATGATAATTCCCTGGAAGAAATCATTTAGTGCAGTAGCCTTATATCCGCCGAGAGTAACATATACAGCAGAAAGAACAGCCATAGCTATAATAATGAATGTAGCACCATTTTCTCCAAAATCAAAAACCATACCGAAAAGTCTTGAAAGACCGTTGTAAACTGATGCTGTATAAGGAATAAGGAAAATGAAAACAATAACAGCAGATGCAGTTTTGAGAGCCTTTGAATCAAATCGATGTTCAAAGTACTCAGGCATTGTTTTTGCACCGAGATGATTTGTCATAAGTCTTGTACGTTTACCTATAAGGAAGAACGGAATTAGACTGCCTATGACAGCGTTGCCGATACCAACCCATGCCGCAGATGAACCATACATCCATCCGAACTGACCGGCGTAGCCGATGAAAACAACGGCAGAGAAGTAGGTGGTACCATAGGAGAAAGCAGTAAGCCATGAGCCGACACTGCGTCCGCCGAGCATAAAGTCTTCAGAAGACTTTGTGCGTTTTGAAGTGTAGATGCCGATTCCTATCATTATGGAAACATAAATGACAAGAATGACGAGAGTTGCGATTCTTGAGTCCATAGAATCTCTCCTTTTCATATAAAATTATGTCTCACTTTAATATGTCTGTTAGTTTAAATGATTAAATCTGTACAGCTTTAAAGGTATAAAGTGACTAACAAGTATATTATACATTAATAATATGCTTTATGCAATATGACAATATAGCCAAATATATAGCTGATATTTTGTGCATTACACGAAAATTTGATTCGATGAGAATTTTTTTGAAAAAATGATAAAAAACACTTGACAAAAATATAATGATGTGATATAATCTTATCATAAGGTCGAATGAACCTATAGAACAATCATAAGACTACAAATAAAAAGCTATTGACAAATGATACTAAAATGTGGTAAAATAATTTTAAATGTAATGCAATTCGCTGTATTGCATATTTATATATCTGTACGTTTCATTTGACAGGCAGATTTATCCGAAACGGGGAGGTAAAAGGTGTGGGGACTTAGTTAAAGGCTGAGAGTTGGATTTATTTCAGATTGAAAATCAAAATTAAACTTAAGGAGTAAAAAAATCATGGATTTAAAAGGATTAACATCGAAACAGGTAGAAGAAAGCAGAGCAAAAAACGGCTCCAACAGCCTTACACAGATTCCGCCCGATCCGCTTTGGAAAAAGGTGCTTGAGGGCTTTAAAGACCCGATGATTATGATTCTTCTTGTAGCATTTGTAGTACAGGTTATAATGTTTGTACTTGACAAGACAGGTGTTGCAAAGACAGATACAGCATGGTATGAACCTGCCGGCGTACTTATTGCGATTCTCATTGCAAACGGCGTTGCATCTGTAAGCGAAAGCAAGCAGGAAGGCAAGGCATCAGCACTTAAGGCAGAAGAAGAGGCAAAGGAACTTACAAAGGTACTTCGTGACGGCGGTCTTACAGAACTTCATGTAAGTGAAGTTGTAGTAGGTGACCTTGTTTACTTACAGGCAGGCGATAAGATTCCTGCTGATGGTGTAGTAGTAGATGGTGCACTTAAAGTAGATCAGGCAGCACTTAATGGTGAAACAGAAGAGGCTGACAAGATTCCTAATACTGAAAACGAAGAAATTGATATAAAGGATCTTCTTAACAAGCACTATGCTTACCGTGGTACAGTAGTATGCGGCGGCGAAGGCTACATGGAAATCAAGGTAGTCGGAGACAAGACACTCTTCGGTGAACTTGCACTTGAAGTACAGGAAGATACAAGAGCAACTCCTTTACAGGTTAAGCTCGCAAAGCTTGCAAAGCAGATTTCAACATTCGGTTATGTTGGAGCTATCGCAATTATCGCAGGTGTAATTCTCAGTACAGCAATCAGAGGAGAACTTCCTTCAGACTTTATCGGCTGGCTTAAATTCATAATGAATGCAATTACAGTAGCTGTAACAATTATCGTTTGTGCAGTACCGGAAGGACTTCCGATGCTTACATCAATCCTTCTTTCATTCCAGAGCATCAAGATGTCAAAGGATAATGTACTCGTAAGAAAGATTAACGGTCTTGAAACAGCAGGCAGCCTTAGCCTTCTTTTCTCAGATAAGACAGGTACAATCACAGAAGGCAGACTTTCAGTAGTTGAACTCGTAACAGGTAATGTTGTTAAGTATGACAGCATGGAAAAGCTTTGTCCTGAGCTTGAACTTGACGTTGTAACAGGTATCGGTGTAAACAACAGTGCAATCGCAAGCGGCGGACAGATTCTCGGCGGTAACAGTACAGACCGTGCTCTTATGGCATTCATCGTTGATCAGAAGGCTGAAAACAAGATGAATAAGGACGAAGTAAGAGAATTCAATGCATTCAACTCAACAAAGAAAATGTCAAGCGTAACAATCTGCCGTGACGGAAACTTCTGCACATATGTAAAGGGTGCACCTGAAAGAATCGTTGAAAGATGTACACATTACATTGACGAAAACGGTGCTAAGAAGGAACTCACAGAAAAGGGTTACTTAATGCAGTATATTGACGAACAGGCAGGACGTTCAATGCGTCTTCTCGGTGTTGCTAAGAGAGACGGCGAAAGTGATGAAGGAGATCTCACACTCGTATGTGTACTCAGCATCAGAGATAATGTTCGTAAGGAAGCAGTTGACGCTATTAAGGAAGTACAGCAGGCAGGCATCCAGGTAGTAATGGTAACAGGTGACCGTAAGGAAACAGCAAGTGCCATTGCCAAGGAAGCAGGACTTCTCAGAACAAATGAAGACGTTGCACTTACATCAGCAGAAATGGCTGAAAAGACAGATGACGAATTAAAGGATATTCTTCCGCACCTTCGTGTTGTTGCAAGAGCACTTCCTACAGATAAGAGCAGACTTGTACGCTGTGCACAGGAGCTTGATTATGTAGTAGGTATGACAGGTGACGGTGTAAATGACTCACCAGCACTTAAGAAGGCAGACGTAGGTTTTGCAATGGGCAGCGGTACAGAAGTTGCCAAGGAAGCAGGCGATATTACAATTCTTGATGATAACTTCTCATCAATTGCAAAGGCAATTCTCTACGGACGTACAATGTTCAAGGGAATCAGAAAGTTCCTTATCTTCCAGCTTACAGTTAACGTAGCAGCAGTTCTTACATGCTTTATCGGATCACTTTTCATTGAACCTGGTCAGCAGATCATGACAGTTGTTCAGCTTCTTCTCGTAAACTTAGCAATGGATACACTTGCAGCTATCGCATTCGGCAGTGAACCTGCACTTAAAGAATACATGAAGGAAAAACCAATTCCGAGAAATGCAGGAATTATCAGCAAACCAATGTTTATTGAAGTAGTAATCAGCGGTCTTTATATCACAGCAGTATGTCTTGCAATCCGTTTCTTACCATTCATTAATGATATATTCGGCGGCAAGGATGTAACATATCTTTGTTCAGCACTTTTCGCAACATTCATGATGGCTATTACATTCAACGGCTTTAACGCAAGAACAAACAAGATTAACGTATTTGAAAATCTCGGAAGAAACAAGAGTTTCCTTATAGTAATGGGCGCACTTCTCCTTATCCAGTTCATTTTTGTAACATTCGGCGGAGATGTACTCAGCGTTGAACCACTCAACGGAGTAACATGGGCAGTATGTATTGCACTTGCATTCCTTGTAATTCCGATTGACATGATCAGAAAAGCACTTACAGGCAAAAAAGCAGACTAATCTATACAAATTAAAAAAGGAGTTGTATTATTATGAGCATTAATCTTCAGAAGGGACAGAAAATCGATTTAACCAAGCACGGCGGCGGAGGACTCAGAAATGTTCTCGTCGGACTTGGCTGGGATGAAGCTAAGAGAGGCGGATTATTCAGCAGACCGGCACCAATCGACTGTGATGCATCAGTAATTCTCTGCGGACAGGGCGGACATGTACTCAATCCGTCAAATCTCAATGAATCACTTGTATATTTCGGAAACTTACGTCATCCAAGCGGAGCAATCGTTCATCAGGGGGATAACCTTACAGGTGCAGGCGATGGCGATGACGAGCAGATTATGATTGATTTACAGATGGTACCGCCAATGATTGAAAAGATGGTATTTGTTGTAAACATTTATGACGGAAGAATGAGAAATCAGCATTTCGGCATGATTCAGAATGCATATATTCACCTTATTGATATGCAGACAAGACAGGAAATCTGCAGATTCAATCTTACAGAAAACTACAGCGGTATGACAGGACTTGTAGTAGGTGAAATTTACAGATACAACGGAGAATGGAAATTCAACGCAATCGGACAGCCTGTACAGGAAGCAAGCCGTTTACAGAATCTTGTTGACCTTTACAGATAATTCAGGAGGAAAAAGCTATGGCAATCAATCTTCATAAGGGACAGAGAGTTTCACTTGACAACACAATGACCCATGCACTTGTAGGACTTGGATGGGATATAAACAAGTATGACGGTGGATTTGATTTTGACCTTGACGCATCAGCGTTTCTTCTTGGAGAAAACGGAATGCTTCAGAGAGATGAGGATTTTGTATTCTATAATAATCTTCAGCATCCGTCAGGCGCAGTAACACACACAGGTGATAACCTTACAGGTGAAGGCGAAGGCGATGACGAGCAGATTTTAATTGATTTCACAAAGATTCCTGAGAACATTAAGAAAATTGCAATCTGTGTAACAATTCACGATGCACAGGCACGCCGTCAGAATTTCGGACAGGTATCAAACGCCTACATCAGAATAGCAAAGCTTGCAGATGAATTTGACACAACAGGAGAAACAGTACTCAAGTTTGACCTTGAAGAAGAATTCTCAATTGAAACAGCACTCGTAGTAGCAGAGCTTTATCAGAAAAACGGCGAATGGAAGTTCAATGCGATAGCATCAGGCTATCAGGGCGGACTTGCCGCAATATGCCGTTCATACGGAGCAAACGTATAAATATTTTCTCACTCCCTGAGCCTGAGAGGGTTTAGGGAGTGAATTTTTAGTTAAGAGGATTGTGAGGATAATGAAAGAGTTTCAGCATGGTGAAAAGATAAAAACAGCATCGGGAAATACAGTTGAAATAATTGAAAAACTCGGTGAAGGCGGACAGGGTATAGTATATAAAGTAAAGTACGGTGAAGAAGAATTTGCACTTAAATGGTATTTCGGCAAGAAACTTCATGACATTGAGAGCTTTTATTCAAATATAGAGAACAACATAAAACAGGGCAGTCTGTCGGAAATTTTTTTATGGCCGCTTGAATTAACAGAAAAACGTGACGGCAGTTTCGGATATTTAATGAAACTGCGCCCGAAAAACTATAAGGATTTTTCTCAGTTTCTTCTTGCAAAGGTTCATTTTGAAGATATATCAGCACTTATAAATGCGGCTGTCAGCATAATAAAAGGATTTCGTGCATTACACAACAGAGGCTACAGTTATCAGGACTTAAATGACGGAAATTTCTTTGCAGACCCGAAAACAGGAGATGTATTAATCTGCGATAATGACAATGTATCACCATATGGAGAAAATCTTGGAATTATCGGAAAATGCAGATATATGGCACCCGAGGTAGTAACAGGCAGTAAAGCGCCCGATTGTCATACAGACCGCTTTTCACTTGCCGTAATACTCTATATGCTGTTGTTTCTCAATCATCCCCTTGAGGGCAAAAGAACAATGTGTCCGTGTCTAACCGAAGAACTTGAACGAAAATATTACGGCACAGAGCCTGTTTTTGTATGGGACCCGTATGATGATTCAAACAGACCTGTCCGTGGCGTTCATGTAAATGAAATCAGACTATGGAAACTCTATCCTGATTTTGTAAGAAAAGCATTTGAAAAAGCATTCAGCGCAGAATTGCTCACAGGTGCAGACACAGAACACAGAATTATTGAAAAGGAATGGCTTGAAATTTTCACAGCACTCCGTGACATTACAGTAAAACACAGCTGTGGCAGTGACACATTTTATAATGCAGATTCTGAAAACTGCGTATGTATAAACTGCGGACAGGAAATTGCAAAGCCGATGATTTTAAATGTACCTAAACATAAGGTAGTACTTGCGAAGGGTACAAAGCTGTATACCTGTCATACAGACGGAAATTCTGAAAATGACGAAATTACAGCAGAGGTAGTTGCGAGCATAAATGATTCAGCAGTTCTCGGACTGAAAAACTGCGGTGAAAACGAGTGGACTGCACAGTTACCGAATGGAGTAACAAGAACATTCACAAAAGGACAGACAGTAAAACTCGGAAAAGGAATTAAAATAGATTTCGGCAAAGTAAAGGCTGAAATTGAATGAGGTGGATTTATGGGAATTTATGATGATGTAGTAGAGGTAACAAGAAGAACAATGGTACTGTTTTTTGTTGTGGATACATCAGGCAGTATGAATGGTGCAAAAATAGGAACTGTAAATTCAGCAATTGAAGAAATAGTACCCGAACTTAAAGAAATATCAGAAGAAAACGCAGATGCACAGATTAAAATAGCGTCACTTTCATTTTCAACAGGTGCAAAGTGGATAAACGAACCTATTTCAGCAGAAAATTTCAGATGGAATTATCTCAGTGCAAACGGTGTAACTGATTTGGGCAAGGCATTTGCAGAATTAAATGACAAGCTTTCACGCAATGCATATATGGGAGATATCGCAGGTTCATTTGCACCTGTAATTTTCCTTATGTCAGACGGAGAACCTACAGACAATTATATGGATAATCTTGAAGAACTCAGAAAAAACAACTGGTTTAAAAAAGCAATCAAGGTAGCTGTAGCAATAGGAAAAGACGCAAACAAGAGAGTACTTGCAGAATTCACAGGCTGTGATGAGGCAGTAATTTCAGTACATACACCCGATGCACTTAGAAAATGGATACAGTTTGTAAGCGTAACAGCATCACAGATTGGCAGCCGCAGTGCAAATGCAGGAACAATTAATACAAAAGGCGGCACATCACTCACAGGCGGAAAAATCAACCTTACAAAACAGGATGAGTTTATCCGTGAAATCAAAGCACAGGAAGCCGCAGATGCTGCTGAATGGGATTCCTTTGACGATGACGGCATAGAGTGGTGATAAGAGATGAAATACAGAACTTTTGCATTTTCTGTACAGGGAGAAAGTCATATTCGTCTTGGAAAATGCTGTCAGGACTATTCATACAGCTATAGTGATGAAAAATATTCAGTAATATCAGTATGTGACGGACACGGCGGCAGAGATTATGTGCGCAGTGAAATCGGCTCTGAAATTGCATGTAAAACAGCTGCGGAGAATATAAAAGCGTTTATAGAAAACGCAGATATCCAAAAGCTGAAAACAAATCCCGACGAAATGCTCACTAAACTTGAAGCAAGCATAATAAATGACTGGAATGAAAAAGTAAATGAGCATTACAGAAACAATCCGTTTACTGAAAACGAACTTTTTCTTGTTTCGGAAGACGCAAGAACAGACTATGAAAACGAAATAGAAATAGAATCAGCATACGGCACAACACTTTTAGCAGCAGCAGTTACAAAGGATTACTGGTTTGCAATTCAGATAGGTGACGGAAGCTGCACACTTCTTGAAGAAGACGGAAAATTTATTTCACCAGTGCCTGATGATGAAAACTGCTACATGAATATAACAACATCAATGTGCGATTCAGACGCATTAAGCTGTTTCAGACATTACTTTTCCGAAGCACAGCCACTTGCAGTATTTTTATGTACAGACGGAGTTGATAACAGCTTTGATGAAAAGGAAAATGAAAACGCATTCTTTCAGGTCATAGTAAATTCTTATGCAGGAATGAGCGAAAAAACAGCAGAAAAGGAGCTTTCAGATTTTCTTCCAAAACTGTCAGCAAAGGGCAGCTGTGACGATATTTCAATTGCAGCATTTATTGATAAATACAAGACAAAAGCAATGGCAATGTCGGAAACAGGGAGCAGTGACCAATGAACACAGCAAATGCGGAATTTGTAACCGCACTTAAATATGTGTTTGAAAACTGCGGATATGAAGTACTTGCGGATACAAGAAGGATAAATGCATTTATGCTTGACCTTGTACCCAAAAGGGGCAGCGAGCGTGAGATACTAAAAAAAGTATTAACTGAAAACACAGGAAATATACTTATAAAAGCGTACGGACAGACAGATGATGATAAGAAAGCAATTTTTTCAGAATGCTTTGAGAAACTGAAAGAAAACACAGAGCTTAAAGAAAATGAAATAATATTTGCCCTTAACACTCTGTCTGAAAGTCTTGATATAGGATATCAGCTTTCTGAAATAAAAGAAGAAATTTCGGCAAAGGTACTTAAAAAAGGTGATATTCCGACAAATGTGAGAAATATAGAAGAGTATCTTAATGATGTTGCCGAGATAAGCTATAAGGCGTTATCATGCAATACTGAATGTGAAAAAGCAATAATTCCCGAAAGTGTAAAGCAGATAAAATCAAAGGCATTTTTCGGATGTACTAAGCTGAAACAGGTTATAATTCCGTCATCAGCTGAGCAAATCGGAGAAAGGATTTTTGAAGGCTGTGACAAACTTGAATCCATAACAGCTTACAAAAATGCAAGATATAAAAGCATAAACGGAATGCTGACAGACACGCTGAATCACGAACTGATGAGAGCAGTAAACGGAAATATATATCAGAATTTTTCAATTCCCGACGGAACAGAAAAAATCAGAGCATACGCTTTTGAAAATTCATATGTAAAGAAAATAGAAATTCCTTCAACACTGAAAGAAATATCACTTAACGCATTTGTAAACTGTATATATCTTGAAGAATACGCTGTAAATCCGATGAACAGAATATTTTCGTCATATGAAGGAGTAGTATATTCCGCAGATACAAAAGAACTTATCCGATACCCACAGGGAAAGCGGAACACAGGATATATCATAGAAGACCGAACTGAAAGAATAGCTGAAAAAGCATTTTACGGAGCAGAATATCTTGAAAATGTAACCTTCACAGGCTCACTGAAAACAATAGGAGCAGAGTCATTTGAAAACTGCATTAAACTAAGGTCAGTGACACTGCCTAACAGCGTAGTATCAGTAGGAGAAAGGGCATTTGAAAACTGTACCGCAATACAGAATGTAATGCTCCCGAAAGGCATAGAAGAAATAGGAGATATGTCATTCAGCGGATGTACAATGCTTAAATCAATAAGCATAGCACAGACAGTAAGCCGAATAGGGCACGGTGCATTTATGAAATGTCATAATCTCTGCCGAATTGTTATACAGGATAAAGTGAAATTTATCGGTGACGGAGCATTTTCTGAATGTTCACCAAGCCTTGAGATATGTATAAGAAATAATGATTATGCAGAAATATACTGTAAATCTCACAGGTTAAAATACAATAAACTCTGAGTGGTGAGAAGATGAAAAACGAGCGATATTATTACAGCATAATGGAACCCTTTGAACGTGAAGCGTATAAAAAAATATATGAAGGCATAAAGGCGTATGCACTGAATATACTTATAACATTACCGCTGACAAAGGAAAAAATAGAAAAAATATACCGCAAAGTGCTGTTTGATAATCCTTTGTTTTTCTACATCAATCAGACAGTAATAAAAATGCGTTATTGTCCGGGAGAATTTATATTAATGCCCGAATACATATTCAGAATAAACGAATCTGAAGCAATAACAAGGGACATAAGAAAAGTAGTAAATAAAGTAAGTACAAGTGCGCAGAAATACAGCGGAAATGAATTTCGTCTTGAAAAATATTTTCATGACAGCATGGTAAAAAGCATAGTATATGACCATGACGCACTTACAGCAAAGGATAAATACAATGCATTTTCAGTAGTCGGAGCATTTCTTGACAAAACAGCAGTATGTGAAGGAATAGCCAAAGCATTCAAGGTGCTGTGCAATGAACACGCAATAAAATGTATAGTAGCGCTTGGAAAAGCATCACCCGACAGAATTTACGATGAAGAATCATATCATGCGTGGAATCTTGTAAAGATAAACGGCGACTCTTATCATGTAGATGTTACATGGGATAACAGATATCATGATGAAGGCGCTGAACATATAAGCTATGATTATTTTAATCTTACGACATCAGAAATACTCATAGACCATCAGCCCGAAGATGTACTCCCTCTGTGTACATCTGAAAAGCTGAACTATTTTACCTGTACAGACAGCAATGTAAGTACATTTGAAGAACTTTGCAGACTGATAAGAAACCGCAGACACCTTAAAATGATAGTATTCCGCATGCTGAATGACAAAGGAGAATTCAGTACGGAAGAAGAAATGCACGAAAAGGTAATATATGCGGCAGAAAGAGAACTTGAAGATATAATAAAAACGGGGAATGTGAAGATAGCATTTAATGAACTTCACAGAATTGGCAAAATTAAGATAAAATGATTAGGTATAATTAAGGCAATACCGCATAATTAATGTGTGAGTATTGCGAAGTAAATTTTTTTG
>JAKSQU010000031.1 GCA_024403965.1 Ruminococcus sp. | reverse complement strand
CGGTATAGCCTTGTGAAAATTTAACGCAGAAAGTTTTAGGAAGGGAGTTTGAGGGAGAACCCTTTTTCAAAAGGGTTTCCCTCAAATAAGTTACCCGATTACTATATATCAACCATATATAACGGCAGAATAATAATTAAGGAGTGAAAGAAATGGGAGCGTGTTTTAGTTTATCGGTTGAGTTCAGCAGATATGAGCTTGATTTTGATACAATAAAGATGCTTATGAAATATCTTGATTATGCAGGACTTAAATTCAAGTCGGGATATTCTGAGTCAGCCAACAACAGTGCAGACGAAATCAATGACTGGAATCAGAAAAAACTTGAAGATAATTATACACTCGGCTATAAAGACGGCAGGGAAAATGATTACAAGCAGGCGTGTTTTGAGTACGGCGGATTTTCAGAAATCAGAGGATTTTTCGTAAATGGTTCACCTACAGAAAAGGAATTTGAGTTTGACCTTGTAATTCCCGAAGAAGAAGTGCTCAATGAAGACGGCTCATACAAGGCAGAGGCAGTTGCAAAGCTTAAGGATTTTGCAAGAATACTCTGGATAATGCCGCAGATACGTTCAGTGCAGACACAGCTTGAATTAAGCGGTGAAATGGTTTCAGAATCAGAAATACTTGAAGGCAGAGCACCGTCAGCATATCCTTTTGCAATAGTATCACAGAAGATGTTCAGCAAGCTTGATTCTGATAAATATGAATCAGAGCAGATAAATGCAGGCGGTGTAATGATAACACCTAAGAGCAGAAACATAAAGTAACAATCAGAAAGGAGATATCATGCCGCAGATTAATCTGTTAAGCAAGGAAGTATCAGAGCTTATAGCCGCAGGCGAAGTAATCGAAAGACCAAGCTCTGTAATAAAGGAACTTGTTGAAAATTCAATAGACTCGGGTGCGACACATATTACCGTTGAAATCAAAAACGGCGGAACAAGCTATATGCGTGTAACGGATGACGGCTGCGGAATCTCCTTTGACGATGTTCCGAAAGCCTTTCTTCGTCATGCCACAAGCAAGATAACCGCAAAGGAAGACCTTGACAATATTCTCACTCTTGGTTTTCGTGGTGAGGCGCTTGCGTCTGTTGCTGCAGTTTCAAAGGTTGAGGTTCTCACGAAACAGCGTGATGAAGAATACGGAACGCTTTACGGTATCGAGGGGAGCAATGAAACCGTACACGAAAAAAGCGGATGTCCCGACGGTACAACAATAATTATCAGAGACCTTTTCTACAATGTGCCCGCACGTCAGAAATTCATGAAAAAGGACGTTACTGAGGCAAATGCGGTAAGCAATATTTTACAGAAAATCACCATGTCACATCCCGATATAGCATTCCGCTTTATCCGTGACAACAGAATGGAATTCAATTCAAGCGGTGACGGAGAGCTTTTCTCATCTGTATATGCAGTTTACGGGCGTGACTTTGCAAGGGATCTGATAGAGGTTGACTACGAATACGAGGGTATTCATGTAGGCGGTTTTACAGTAAAGCCGCTCTATTCACGCAGCAACAGAACATTTCAGAATTTCTTTGTAAACGGCAGATATGTACGTTCAAAGATATGCTCATCAGCAGTTGAAAATGCGTATACAAATCTGATAATGACAGGAAAATTCCCTGCGTGTATAATTATGATAGAACTGCCGCCTGTTTCAATGGATGTAAATATACATCCTACCAAGGCGGAGGTGCGTTTCACCGATGAAAAGAAAGTTGCAGACGCAGTTTTCTTTGCTGTGAAAAATGCCCTTATGAAAGACGGACTTGTTTATGAATTTGAGCTTAAACCGAGAACAGACTGGACTAAAAAAGACCCCGAGCCTGTTGAGCTTGAGCAGCAGGAATTCATGTTCACTCCCGTTGAAAAAATAGCTGAAACTGAGCAGAAAATTGCTGAAACAGAACACAGTTCGGTTCAGCCTGTGATAAATACACAGCCTGTTTTGCCGATTGCTGCGGAAAAGCAGACAGCAGTAAATACAGCTACCGAAAGTGAAGACGATATACCGCTTGAAACAGCGGATGTAAAGGCGTATGAGGGCTACAGCAGACCATCTGTGAATACTGTTGCTGAAGAACCTGTCAAGCCGACAGCAGAGCCCGAAATTCCACAGGCAGTGAGCGGTTTCAGCTATATAAACAGCAGTTCATTCGTAAACCGCAGAGAAGAACCTAAGGCTGAAGAAAAGCAGTCTGTATGGACGGAAAAACCGAAAATCAAGGTTGTAGGCGAGCTTTTCGGACTCTACATTATCGCAGAGACTGACGATAATACCATGATAATGATAGACAAGCATGCCGCACATGAAAGAATAATCTTTGAAAGACTAAAAGCAAGAAACTGCCGTCAGTACACACAGAATCTGCTGACAGGAATAAAGGTACTGCTTACATCTGAGGAATTCAGCGCACTTGAAGACAACACTGAAATGCTCAGTGATATGGGATTTGAGTTCGATTTTTCGGAAAGTCCGTGTGTAACTGCAACAGCTGTTCCCACATTTATCATGGAACAGAATATAGAGGAGATAATATCCGAGATAGCTGATAATCTCAGACTTTACAGACATGACCCGCAGTCTCATGTGCTCGATGATATGCTCCATACAGTAGCTTGTAAATCTGCAATAAAGGCGAACGACAAAAGCTCGGAAATCGAAATGCTGTCGCTTGTTGAACAGGTTTACTATGATGAAAGAATAAGACATTGTCCGCATGGCAGACCTGTCATGTTTACAATGAGCAAAAACAATATAGCACATCAGTTCAGAAGAACATAAATAGGGCGGTGAGAAAAGAATGTCTGACGAAAGACCAAAGGTAATTGCGGTTGTAGGACCTACTGCATCGGGAAAAACATGGCTCGGAGTCGAGCTTGCAAAGCTGTATGACGGCGAGGTGATATCCGCAGATTCAATGCAGATTTACAAGGGAATGGATATAGCATCCGCCAAGCCGACTAAAGAAGAAATGCAGGGGATACCGCATCATCTTATGAATTTTCTTGACCGTGACGTAACATTTTCTGCGGCTGATTATGTTGACCTTGCGAAAGAAAGGATAAATGACATTCTTTCCCGTGGAAAAATGCCGGTAATCGTAGGCGGCACAGGTATGTACATAGATTTGCTTTTACAGAATGTAAAGCTTTCCGAGGGCGGCAGTGACGAGAAATACCGTGACGAGCTTTATGCCTTTGCAAAGGAAAACGGCAACGAGGCGCTCCATGCACGTCTCGTGGAGATTGACCCCGAATCAGCGGAATGGATACATCCGAATAATGTCGTAAGAGTTATCCGTGCACTTGAGGTTTATCATCTCACAGGAAAGCGTTTCAGCGAAGTAAGGGCGGAAAGCCGTACAGAAGAAAGTCTTTACAATTCGCTCATATTCGGTCTGAATTTCACCGAAAGAGAAATGCTCTACGAAAGAATCAACAGCAGAGTTGACCTTATGGTTGAAAACGGTCTTGTTAATGAGGCTGAAAGTCTGTGGAAGGAGAGCGGAATGAAGACAGCCGCAAATGCCATAGGCTTTAAAGAACTGATACCGTATTTTGAAAATCAGAAGTCACTTGACGAGTGCATTGACAAAATCAAGCAGGAAACACGCAGATATGCCAAGCGTCAGATTACTTGGTTTAGGAAAAATGACCGTATTCAGTGGATTTTTATAGACGGAATTGACAAAAAAAATGAAATTTTAGAAAAATGCAAAAAAGGTATAGCCAAATACTTTAATATGTGATATAATGTATTGTGTGTATTTCTATGTATAGATACATGCATAAACAGAATAAGGAGAATGTGTATGAACAAATCAATTAATTTGCAGGATGTTTTTCTCAATCAGTGCAGAAAAGATAAGATTACTGTTACAATAATTCTTACAAACGGATTTCAGTTCAAGGGCGTTGTAAGAGGTTTTGACAGCTACGTTGCAATTTTTGAGTGCGACGGCAAGCAGCAGCTTGTTTACAAGCATGCTATTTCAACAATTATTCCGGCAAGATCAGTTCCGATTCTTGAGGCAGCTGAAAAGAACGACTGAAAAGGTGAGCTGAATGCGGACAAATAGATCGGAAGGCAGCTTTCTCGTAAAGTTTCTGCGCAATACTGTGCTGATACTGTTTCTGATTATTTTTATAAGTATTGTCTGGCATTTCCGAAAAAACACCATTGATACGGTTTCCGCTCTTACTGCCGAGGCTGTTTCTTCAAAGGAATACAAGGGCGTTTTCGTGAGAACCGAAGAACCTGTGTATTACAGCGGAGGAGGTACTCTCAGCTATAATGTTTCCGACGGCAGCCGCCTTGGAAACGGCAGTATTATCGCAAAGGTCTATCCTAATGCCGAACAGGTAAGCATTGACAGAGAAATCGCAAAGCTTACAAAGGATCTTGAACTTCTTGAAGAAATTCAGAATCCCGGTACTCTCGATTCCGCTAAGGCTGTTACGCTTTCAGAGGGAATTGAGGAGGATTACAGAAGTCTTGTGTATTATCGTGATATGAAGGATTACAGTGATATGCAGAATGTCATGGATGACCTTCTTGTCAAGATGAGTACATATCAGATAATTACAGATGAAGTCGCTGATTTCTCTCTTCAGACTCAGCAGATAAAGGAAAAGCTTGCCGCTCTCAGACAAAGCTCTGTTCCGCCTGTTGAGGAGATAAAATCACAGCGTTCAGCATATTTCGTAAGCTACTGCGACGGCTATGAGGGAAGATTTACCGAGGAAAATCTCGGTTCACTCACCATAGACGAAATAGAAAATGCAGAAGATTCAAAACAGGAAGACGGCAAAATCGTCGGAAAGCTTGTTGACGGCTATAAATGGCACCTTGTTGTTATTGCAGACAACTCAAAAAAGGAGTATGCTGTAGGCAACAGAGTCAGACTGAGATTTGAATCATCTGCTGATGTCTACGACGCAGTGATTACAGATATCAGAAATGAAGGACAGGCATCAAAGAGTATTGTTACACTGCAGTGCAGTCAGTTCAATTATGACCTTGTTCAGCACCGTACTGAAAATGTCGAGATTATAAACGGCGAATTTACAGGTCTTAAGGTTTCAAGAGAGGCTATAAGATTTGTTGATCTCGAAGAAAAGCTTTACGATGACGAGGGCAAGGAATATGAGGTGACCGTCAATACAAAGGGTGTTTACATCTTAAAGGGTGAACAGGTTGATTTCAAAAAGATAGATGTTATCTACGAGGGAAGTGATTATGTATTGTCCGCAGTTCATTCGGGTGATACATCTTACCTTTCACTTTATGATGATATTATAATTGAAGGTGTTGATTAGGTTGGCAGACAGCTACAGCTATGACGCTGTAATGAATAATCTCAGCGTTATCAGAGAAAACATTAACGAGGTCTGTGACAGATACCGCAGTAAGGATACAGCCGTTGAAATAATGGCGGTTACAAAAACAGTTCCGCCAGAGGTTGTAAACTGGGTATATGACAGCGGACTTACACTTTTCGGTGAAAACAGAGTACAGGAATTCCTGTCAAAAAAAGATGTCTACCGTCTTGACGGCAGAAACCCGAAGGTGCATATTATAGGTCATTTGCAGACCAATAAGGTCAAATATATAATAAACGAAGTTGAAATGATACAGTCTGTTGACAGTGTTAAGCTTGCACAGGAAATCAACCGCCTTGCAAAAGCTAACAACAGAACAATGGACATACTTTGTGAAGTCAATATAGGCGGTGAGGAGTCTAAAAGCGGTGTTTCAGCCGAAAATCTGAATGAACTGCTTGAGCTTATCGCTCCTATGGAGAATATAAGGGTAAGAGGTCTTATGACAATTCCTCCGCCGACAGACAGCGATATCTTCCTCGGAAGAATGGGTGAGCTTTTCAGTAAGCTCAGAGACGAAAAAAGAGACGGCATTTCAATGGATATTCTTTCAATGGGAATGACACATGACTATGCCGAGGCTGTTAAATACGGCTCAAATCTTGTAAGAATAGGCTCAGGTCTTTTCGGTGCAAGAAACTATAATATATAAGCGCATTTTCTGTACGGGGCATACCGCATCTGTTCCGTTTCAGATAAATAAATAATATGGTGCGGAGAATGGAGAATTTAATATGAAACTTTTCGATGGAATAAAGGATTTTTTCTTCTCAGCTGAAGAAGATGACTTTGATGAGATGGATGCTCCTGTAGTACACACAGAGCGTGAACCAATCGAGCCTCCTGTAAAGAGAGTAGAGCGTGAGGATATTCCTGCACAGACAGCTGCAGCATCATCAGATATTGCTGCTGCAAGACGTGGAAACAAGGAAGTAAACATAAAGGCTACAACACAGCTTCAGGTTGTTCTTGTTAAGCCTTCAGCATTCACAGATGCAAAGCAGATTGCTGACCATCTCATTGCAAAGAAGACAGTTGTTCTCAACCTTGAAACAGCATCTCCTGAAAACAAGAGAAGAATTATCGACTTCCTCGTAGGTGTTGCATACGCTAACGGCGGCAGCCTCAAGCCTGTTGCAAACCTTACATACATCATCACACCTTACAACGTAGGCTTCATCGGTGAAGACCTCGTAGGTGAACTCGAAAACAACGGCGTATTCATCTGATGAATGACCGCTCAGACAAGCTTTTTTCAGCAAGACTTTCCGATATGGTCAGCACAGCAGAGCGAAACGGCACATATGCCTTCTCGATGTTTCTCGATGAAAGACAGTGCGCTGAGGCTGAAATGTGGTGCAGACGAAATATCGGAGAGCTGAAATATATGCTGTGGGGAGGCTTCCCCGATGCAAGAAGAAAAATGCTTGCGGTTTATCCGTATTACTGTGAGGAATATGTAAAGGAAGATTATCCGTTTGTGTGCATTACCTTTACCTACCGCAGAGAAGACAGGCTTACCCACAGGGATTTTCTCGGAACCTTTATGGGCATGCAGCTTAAACGTGAGGTAATAGGTGATATTGTGGTTGCTGAGGGCGAGACTCAGGTCTTTGCAACAGAGGTTGCCGCAAGACTCATTACATCGACGGTGTCAAAAATCGGCAGAACAGGAGTTAAGGTCTGCGACGATAAGCCCTTTGAACTTGAAACCGAACAGGAATACAAAAAAATAAGCGGAACAGTCGCCTCACTGAGACTTGACTGCATAGTAAGTCTTGCGGCACACATAAGCCGTGAGAATGCGGCAAAGCTGATCCGCTCCGATAAAGTGGATGTAAATCATTTTACAGCCTCGTCACTTTCACAGGAACTCCATGAGGGAGACACCGTATCGGTGCGAGGAAGCGGAAGATACATTCTTTCAGGCGTGAACGGTGTGTCTTCAAAAGGTCGCATACATATTGACCTGTTAAAATATATATAGAGGTGAAACAGATATGATTACTTCAAAGGATGTCAGAAACAAAAGATTTGAAAAAGCAGCTTTCGGCTATAAACAGGAAGAAATAGACGAATTTTTCGCACAGCTTGAGGCAGAGCTTGACGAAATGGAACGTGAGCGTGCTGAGGCTAACAATAAGATACAGGTTCTTGCTGATAAGGTAAGAGAATACATGAGAGATGAAGATGCTCTCAAGGATGCACTTCTCGGCGCACAGCGTCAGGGTCATCTTGTAATCGCTGAGGCTCAGGAAAAGGCTGACCAGATTATTGCTGAGGCTAATGCAAGAGCAGCTGTTCTCGATGATGAGGCTGTTCGTCAGCACAGAGAAATCATGGAGCAGAACCGCCTTGAAATTGCAAGAGAAAAACAGGCACTTATCGATGCTCAGCAGCAGGTTGCTGATTTCAAGAGAAGTCTTTTCGATATGTACAAGAATCATCTTGAACTCATTTCAACAATGCCTGACACAGTAGATTACGGTGACGATTCACCTAAGACAGCTGAGGAAATTGCACAGTCTGTAGCTCCTGTTGAGGAAGAGCAGACTGAAACAACAGTTATCACTGAAGAATTTGTCAGTGAAGAAGTAACTGAAACAGCTGAAGAAACAGAATAATTATCCGGGCATATCTCGATTCTGAAATTACTGAAAGGAGGATTCCTCTGAAATATGAGGAATCATGGAAAAATGGCACAGGATTATAATACAACCCTTAATTTACCGCAGACAGATTTCCCTATGCGTGGAAATCTTCCTAAAAGAGAGCCTGAAACACTTGAAAAGTGGGAAAGCGGAAGACTCTATTATAAAATGATGGAAAAAAATCAGGGAAAGCCGACATATATTCTTCATGACGGCCCTCCGTATGCAAATGGTGAAATC
Organism: Ruminococcus sp.; assembly: GCA_024403965.1. GTDB lineage: Bacteria > Bacillota > Clostridia > Oscillospirales > Ruminococcaceae > Ruminococcus. Next base: position 9,453 of record JAKSQU010000031.1, on the reverse strand, counting down.
CATCTTGGAACAGCTCTTAACAAGACACTCAAGGACTTTATCGTAAAGTATAAGAACATGAGCGGTTTCTGTTCACCATATGTTCCGGGCTGGGATACACACGGCCTTCCGATTGAGCTTAAAGCTATGAAGGCTATCGGTGTTGAGAATGGTGCTATCCCTCCGACAGAGCTCAGAAAGCATTGTCATGACTATGCTATGACTCATGTTCAGAATCAGATGAAACAGTTCAAGAGACTCGGTTCAATCGGTGACTATGATTATCCGTATCTCACACTCCGTCCTGCATATGAGGCAAGACAGGTTGAGGTATTCGGTGCAATGGCTAAGAAGGGCTATATGTACAAGGGATTAAAGCCTGTTTACTGGTGTCCTGACTGTAATACAGCTCTTGCTGAGGCTGAAATTGAATATTCTAATGACCCGTGCTATTCAATCTATGTAAAGTTCAATGTAACTGATGACAAGGGAGTATTCTCAGGTCTCGGTCTTGACCTTTCAAAGATTTATTTCGTAATCTGGACAACAACAACATGGACAATTCCGGGCAACCTTGCTATCTGTCTCGGACCTGAGTACAACTATACTCTCGTTCATGTTGGTGATGAGTACTATGTAATGGCAGAAGAACTCGTCAGAACAACAATGGAAACAGCAGGCATCACAGATTACACAACAGAGCATATCTTCACAGGTGCTGAGCTTGAAGGAATGAAGACAAAGCATCCGCTTTATGACCGTCCGTCACCGATTATCGTAGGCGACCACGTTACACTTGAAAGCGGTACAGGATGTGTTCATACTGCTCCCGGCTACGGTGTAGAGGACTTTGAAGTATGCAAGAACTATGATGATATCGGCATTATCGTATGCGTTGACTCAAAGGGTAAGCAGACAGCAGAGGCAGGCGAATTTGAGGGAATGGATACTGACGAGGCAAACAAGGCAATTGCCGCAAAGCTCACAGAAGTCGGAGCTATGCTTGCTACTCAGAAAATCGTTCACCAGTATCCGCACTGCTGGAGATGTAACAGCCCAATCATCTACCGTGCTACAGAACAGTGGTTCTGCTCAGTAAACGGTTTCAAGGATGAGGCAATCAAGGCTATCGAAAATGTACAGTGGATTCCTGAATGGGGCGAAGACAGAATCAAGGGAATGGTTCGTGACAGAAGTGACTGGTGTATCAGCCGTCAGAGAACATGGGGTGTTCCGATTCCTGTTATTTACTGTAAGGACTGCGGCAAGCCGATTTATACAGATGAAACTATCAGTGCAATTGCTGACCTTTTCCGCAAGGAAGGTTCAGATGCATGGTGGACAAGAGAAGTAAGCGAATTCATTCCGTCAAGCGTTAAGTGTGAATGCGGATGCGGTGAATTCACTAAGGAATATGACATCATGGACGTATGGTTCGACAGCGGTGTTTCACACACATCTGTTATGGACGATTTCGACAGCCTTTCATGGCCTGCTGACCTTTATCTTGAAGGTGCAGACCAGTACAGAGGATGGTTCCAGTCATCACTCCTTACATCAGTAGTTTACAAGGGTACTGCTCCGTATAAGGCTGTCTGCACTCACGGATGGGTTGTTGACGGTGAGGGCAAGACCATGCATAAGTCACTCGGAAACGGTATTGCACCAAGCGAAATCACAGACCAGTATGGTGCAGATATTCTTCGTCTCTGGGTTGCATCATCAGACTACCACAGCGATATCAGAATTTCAAAGCCTATTCTCAGCCAGCTTTCTGACGCTTACAAGAAAATCAGAAATACAGCAAGATTTATTCTCGGCAATCTCGGAAACGGCAGCGGATTTGATCCTGACAAGGACAGCGTAGCAGATGACAAGCTCACAGAACTTGACAAGTGGGCACTCATGAAACTCGACGCTCTCATTGAAAAGGTTAAGGAAGGCTACAATACATTTGATTTCCACATTGCATTCCATGCACTTCACAATTTCTGCGTAATTGATATGTCTAACTTCTATCTTGACATTATCAAGGACAGACTTTACTGTGAAAAGGAAAATTCAGAAATCAGACGTGCTGCACAGACAGCTATGTACCGCATTCTTAATGCAATCACAAAGCTTGCAGCACCTATCATCTCATTCACAGCAGAAGAAATCTGGCAGTTTATGCCGCACTCAGCAGATGATGACAAGGAAAGCGTATTCCTTAATCAGATGCCTGAAAAGAGCGGTATCGAATTCAGCGATGAATTTGTAAACAAGTGGGATTTCATCTACAATACACGTCTTGGTGTAAACAAGGTTCTTGAAGACGCAAGAAACAACAAGACAATCGGTAAATCTCTTGAAGCTAAAATCATCATCAAGGCATCTGAAGAAGACTACAGCAGATATACAGAGCTTGCTGAGCAGTTAAAGGATATTCTCATCGTTTCAGGTGTTGAAGTTGAAAAGGCTGAAGGTGCAACATCATTTGAAGTAGCAAAGGCAGAAGGCGAAAAGTGCGAAAGATGCTGGTGCTATTCAAAGTATGTAGGTACAAATCACGAGCATCCACAGCTTTGTGAGAGATGTGCAATTGCAATTACATTATAATAAAGCGTAAAACACTATAGCAATGCTGTAGACAAAAGTTATTATACGCCTGCCGCTCTTGGCGGTGGGCGTATTGTTTTGAAAGGACAAAAAAGTGGCAGTAATATGCATTTTAATGATAATACTTCTTGTAGGTGCTGACCAGGGGGTAAAATACTGGGCGGTTAATTCATTACAGCCGAAGGGAAGTATTGATTTTATAAAAACAGGCAATACAGAGATACTCGACCTTACCTATGTTGAAAACAGAGGCGCAATATTCGGCAGTATGGCAGGGCAGACATGGTTTCTTGTCGGTGTTACATCGCTTATACTGATTATCGGATTTGCGGTGCTGTTTATGACTATGAAACGCTCAAAACTGCTTACAACGGCACTTGTGCTGTTTCTTGCAGGCGGAATAGGAAATCTTATTGACCGCATAAGACTTTCATATGTTGTGGATATGATAGAGATAAAGCTCTTTAAGTTTGCGGTTTTCAATGTTGCGGATATATGCGTAACTGTGGCATTCGGACTTCTTATTATATATGCATTTTTCGTCGAGCCTAAAATAGAAGAAAAGGAAAAGAAGAAAAATGTAAAAGTAGGCGGAGGAGCTGACTGATGGCAGAAACCTTAAAGCTTACAGCAGATACAGAAAATATCGGAAACCGAATAGACAAATTCGTTTCGGAAAATGCAGAAGGCATTACACGTTCAGCTGTACAGGGACTTCTTGAAAAGGGAATGATACTTGTAAACGGCGGTACTGTCAGCAAGAATTACAAGCTGAAAAAAGGTGATGTCATAGATATTGAAATTCCCGAACCCGAGCCGATGGACGCTGTTGCGGAGAATATTCCCCTTGACATAGTATACGAAGACAGTGATTTGCTTGTAGTAAACAAGCCGAAGGGAATGGTTGTACATCCGGCACACGGCAACTACACAGGCACACTTGTAAATGCACTTCTTCATCACTGCGGTGACAGTCTTTCGGGCATAAACGGAGTTATCCGCCCCGGAATTGTGCACAGAATAGACAAGAATACAAGCGGACTGCTTATTGTTGCAAAGAATGATGCATCACATCTTTTTCTTGCAGAGCAGATAAAGGAACACAGCTTTACAAGAGAATATGAAGCGGTTGCAACAGGATATTTCAAGGAAACCGAAGGAACTGTTGATGCACCGATAGGCAGACACAAAACAGACCGCAAAAAAATGTGTGTTACAACGGAAAATTCACGAAATGCCGTTACACATTACAGCGTTATAAAGCAGTACGGCGGATATGCTCATGTACGCCTTAAACTTGAAACAGGCAGAACACATCAGATAAGAGTACATCTTTCATATATCGGACATTCAGTACTCGGCGATGATGTTTACGGCAAGTCATATAAAGGAATTGACGGACAGTGCCTTCACGCAAGAAAAATAGGCTTTATACATCCGACAACGAGAGAGTATATGGAGTTTGAAAGCGAACTTCCCGATTATTTTGTTTCCGTGCTGAACAAACTTGAAAAGATGTGATTATTTGTTTAAGGATATATCGAAGGTAATACTGTTCAGTGATATGGACGGTACACTTCTTACAACCGATAAAAAAATAAATTCCACTGACCTTGAAGCAATCAGAAAATTCACGTCATTGGGCGGAAAATTCACAGTTGCCACAGGCAGAACAATACAGACATTTGAGCAGTACAGAAATGCACTTGACCTTAAAGAACCTGTTGTGCTTTACAACGGCGCACTGATTTATGACTATGAAACAAAGGAAACGCTGTACATGAACGCACTTCCCGACAATGCAAAGGATGTAGCAATGGAACTCCTTGCAAAAATGCCCGAGGCAGGCGGAGAGGTACTGCGTAAGGACGGCACATTTGTTTTCAGAAACAATGAATATGAACAGCGTCACACAGATTTATGCGGAATAATTCCGAATTACAGCGAGATTGAAAAAATTGACTGTGAGGGATGGCTGAAGGTGCTTTTTGCAATGGCACCCGAAGAAATGCCGCATATGGAACTGCTTGTACATCAGATGGGCTGTAATACGATAGACTTTGTGAAGTCAACAGACATATTTTATGAAATGCTGACACATGGAGTAAGCAAGGGAGCGGCACTTGATGAATACCGCAGACTTAACGGAATGAGTGACTATACCTTTGTAGCGATAGGCGACTATGACAATGACATTGAAATGGTAGAGGCGGCAGATTTGGGCGTATGTCCGTCGAATGCGGCGGAGAGTGTTAAGGCTAAGGCTGACCTTGTGCTGACGAAAAGCTGTGACGAGGGTGCGGTTGCGGAACTGATTGAATACATAATTAATCAAAAATAATACTGTAGGGGCGCACCCATGAGTCCGCCCCTGCAAACCGAATGTTCACGCAAAAAACAAACGGTCGGCGAAACGCCGCCCCTACAAAAAACAACTATTATAACCAAATTGTACGGCGCACTCATGTGTGCCCCGTGGTGATAAAAAGAAATTTAAACAGTAAGCCGTAAATAACAAGAAATGTCTTGCAATTTTTCAATAATTGCGGTAAAATAGAATATGTGTATTGCAGACAGCAATAGCAAAGGTGGAAAAGTAAAATGGAAATAAAACGTGGTGCGAGAATTAAATTCCCGAAATATATCAATATTTCCGACCCGATTGAAATTGGAATGTCGGTTGTCGGGGACTGCGTATATAAATTCAGCTGTTTCGGTGTGGATAAGGAAGGAAAGCTGACAGACGAAAATTATCTCATTTTCGACGGTCACAAATGCTCTCCCGATAAGGCACTTTGCGCTGATTACAGCGAAAATGGTGCTGTAACAAAAGCTGTGCTTGACAAAATCCCCGAAACTATTGACAGAATTGTATTTTCAGTAAACATCGACGGAAACGGAATGATGAACAGCATTGAAAGTCTCAATGTTCAGATTGGCAATATCGGAGAGAAAAAGCTTGACTTTGAACTCACAGCAAAGGATTTTCGCAGTGAAAAAGCCATTATACTGCTTGAAATTTACCGCCGTGACGGATGGAAGCTTGCTTTTCCTGCGACAGGCTTTAACAAAGGCTTTGAATGTATACTTGATTATTTCTATGCAGACGAAGAAATTATTGAGCTTGCTGAAAAGCTTGAAGAGAATACATCAGATGAAACTGCTGTAAATGAAGAATTACCGCCTGTTCAGACTATTGAAGAAGAACAGGAAGAAATTCCGCAGACAACAGCTTCAGCAGAAAATTCAGACGATGAAGATGAGATTATTCTTCCGCCTGTTCAGACACTTGAAAATATTACCGAAACTGTAAATGAAATTCCGCCTGTGCAGACATTACAGCCAAGTGACCTTGAAGGCTATGAGGGCGATGATGAAGATGAGGAAGAAGATGTAATGCCGCCAAGCGAAAAGGCAGAAGAACAGTCCGAATCTTCCGAATGGATTTTTGATACAGAAGAAAAAGCAGAAGAATTACCGCCTGTGCGCACACTCGCTGACGAACAGTACGATAATTCCGAAGAAGAAACAGACAGCGCATCCGAATGGATTTTTGACGCAGACGAGACAGAAGAAACTTCCGCTGTTCAGACTGCGGAAAAAGCTGATATTTCAGCTGAAAATGAAACTGTTTCATTACAGGCTGACGTAAAAAATATCGGCGGAGTAACTGCAAGAGTTGCTCTTGTAATGGATATGACAGGTTCAATGCGCAGAAGCTATGCGTCGGGACTTGTTCAGAATGTCATTGATAAAATTCTTCCGCTTGCAGTTAAATTCGACGATGACGGACAGCTTGATTTCTGGTACTATGCAAACGGATTTGTCCGCAGACCGCCGATTACAGTTGAAAACTGCAAATCAGCAGTTCCGTATGACTGGAATTTATTAATGGACAGTCTCGGAATTATAAACAATGAACCTGCTGTAATCGAAGATGTAATGAGAAGATTTTCACAGACAAAGCTCCCTGTTTACGTTGTTTTCGTAACAGACGGAGGTGCAGTTTATCCTAAGAGAATTGCACAGCTTCTCACAGAGGCATCATTCATGCCGATTTACTGGCAGTTTGTCGGTATAAACGGCTCAAACTACAGCATATTTGAAAATCTTGATATGATAAAAAACAGATGCGTCAGCAATGCGGGATTTTTCGCACTTGACGATTTAAGAAGTATATCCGACGATTATCTCTATGACCGTCTGCTAAGCGGTTTTTCGGCATGGCACAAAGAGATAAAACGTCTTGGAATGATATAATAAAGATTACCGTAAAAAACGGAAATCGGAAAAAAATGGAGGCTATTATGGACGCAAACATCAAAAAAGATCTGCAGAAGATTGCCTGTAAGGTAAGAATGGGCGTTATTGAAGGAACATATAACGCTAAATCAGGACATCCGGGCGGTTCACTTTCAATCAGTGATACACTCACTTATCTCTACTTCAATAAAATGAATGTAGATCCAAAAAATCCGGATGACTGCGGCAGAGACCGTTTTGTACTTTCAAAGGGACACACAGCACCTGCACTTTATTCTGTTCTTGCACAGAAGGGCTATTTCTCAGTTGACGAATTAAAGTCACTCCGTCATATCGGTGCACTTCTTCAGGGACATCCATGTATTCATATTCCTGGTGTTGATATGTCAAGCGGTTCACTCGGACAGGGTATCTCAGCAGCATGCGGTATGGCACTTGCAGGAAAGATTGACGGCAAGTCATACAATGTATATACAGTTCTCGGTGACGGTGAAATCGAAGAAGGACAGGTATGGGAGGCAGCAATGTTTGCAGCTCATTATGGTCTTGGAAATCTCGTTGCAATCGTAGACAACAACGGCTTACAGATTGACGGACCTATCACAGAGGTATGCTCACCTGAGCCTATCACAGATAAGTTTGCAGCATTCGGCTGGCACGTTATCACAATGGATGCTCACGATTTCGATGATATCGACAGAGCACTCACAGAGGCATCATCAGTAACAGACAAGCCTGTAGCAATCATTCAGAAGTCTGTTAAGGGTAAGGGCGTTTCATTTATGGAAAACCAGGTAGGCTGGCACGGTACAGCACCTAACAAGGAGCAGTATGACCAGGCTATGTCAGAGCTTAATGCACAGTTAAAGGAATTGGAGGACTAAGATAATGGCAGATGTTATTAAAAAGGCTACCAGAGAAAGCTATGGCGAGGCACTCAGAGACCTTGCTGAAGAATATAAGGATTTAGTAGTCCTCGACGCTGACCTTGCAGCAGCTACAAAGACAGGCGTATTCAAGAAGGCATATCCTGACCGTTTCTTTGACTGCGGTATTGCAGAGGCTAATATGATGGGCGTTGCAGCAGGTCTTGCAGCAACAGGAAAAATTCCTTTTGCAAGCACATTCGCAATGTTCGCAGCAGGCAGAGCATTTGAAATCGTAAGAAACTCAATCGGCTACCCACACCTTAATGTAAAAATCGGTGCTACACACGCAGGTATTTCAGTAGGTGAAGACGGTGCAACACATCAGTGTAACGAAGATATTGCACTTATGAGAACAATTCCTGGTATGACAATCATCAATCCATGTGATGATGTTGAGGCAAGAGCAGCAGTTAAGGCAGCACTCGATTTCAATGGCCCTGTATATATGCGTTTCGGCAGACTTGCTGTACCTGTAATCAACGATGCAGAGACATACAAGTTTGAACTCGGCAAGGGCGTTGTAATGAAGGACGGTACAGACGTTACTATCGTTGCAACAGGTCTTATGGTAAATGAGGCAGTTGAGGCTGCAAAGACACTTGAGGCAGATGGCATTTCTGCAAGAGTAGTAAACATTCATACAATCAAGCCGCTTGACAAGGAGCTTATCTGCAAGTGTGCAAAGGAAACAGGTGTTATCGTAACAGCTGAAGAACACAGCGTAATCGGCGGACTTGGTTCAGCTGTAGCAGATGCTGTAACAGAATGCTGTCCTGTACCTGTAGTAAAGATTGGTGTAAACGATGAATTCGGTCACTCAGGTCCTGCTGTAGATCTTCTCAAGGAATTCGGACTCAGTGCTGAAAACATTGTTAAGACAGTTAAAGAGGCTGTAAAGCTCAAGTAATTATGGATTACAGATCACGACTTGAACCGGTAAAAACAGGGAAAGCCGTAGTATTTGGAATTTTCCTTATACTTGCGATGTTAGTCGGTGTATTCTTTCTTTTCAATAATAAATCGACAGGAATCGAAGAAAGAGGAGTAAAAACCTCTGCGACAGTAGTCAGCGTAGAAAAAATACTGAAAAGATATGATGTTACAGTAAAGTATGAGAATGAAAACGGTGAATTTGTTGAGGCAAATCTTGTCAGCAGATCACTACATCCGTCTTTGGGTTCGACAATTGATGTATATGTATCACCCGATGATCCGTATACAGCATATTCCGAAGAAAGCAGTGTATTGAAATACGTTGTTCTCGGATTGCTCGGATTCATAGGACTTCTCGGAATAGTAATAGTTGCTGCGGTGAATAATTCCGCAAAGAACTATAAACTGCTTAAGAAGAGCGGAATTTCGGGGGAATGTTCAGTAACGAATGTAACACCCGTAAAGGACAATAACGGTGCTGTTTCGCAGTATTTTGTACAGTACAGCTTTGCTGATGAAAACGGAAATCTTCATGATGGTGAAACGTCATTTGACAGAAGACCGCCGCAGTTTGCGGACAGATTTCCTGTTGTATATGCAAGAAAATCCAACGGCAAATATATTTCACAGCTTATAAAATAAAAAAAGCTCCCCTTTTAGAAATAGAAGGGGAGTGTTTGTTTAATTACGCTTGAATTTATTAAGGCAATACCGCATAATTAATGTGTGAGTATTGCGAAGTAAATTTTTT
>JAKSQU010000030.1 GCA_024403965.1 Ruminococcus sp. | reverse complement strand
CGCCCCTACAGACACAAAATTGATTTCCGTGTATTGAATTAAAAAAATATTGTCAAAATATTAAAAGTGTGGTATAATAATATCGTATGGACATATCCGTATAATAATTATTTCTTTGGAGGTATATTATGAGTTCCGATCCCTATGGGAATGAAAAATTAAATCTGAATATCCGACGGACACTTGTAGTATATCGTTTCCGTCGGAAATAACGACGGAAGGAGATGTCTGTTTTTTACAGGCAGACTTTGTTATGATCAGTTTTTACACATATGAAAATGGTAAAGTAGTTCAGAGTGAAAAATTATCCGACGGCTGCTGGATATCTGTTGTTGATCCGTCTCCCGAAGAGGCAAGAGATCTTGTTGAGGATTTCGGACTTGACAATGGCTTTGTAAAGTCATGTATAGATGAAGAGGAGTCATCCCGTATCGAACGTGAAGACGATCAGACACTTATTATCATTGACGCACCTGTTTCATCCGTTGATGACGACAAAACACGAAATTTCTATACCATGCCGATGGGTATAATTATAACTGAAAAATATGTTTTTACCATTTCACTAAAGGAAACACAGGTAATCAAGGAGGCTGAACGAGGCGGAATAAGAAATCTCCGTCCGAGTTTTAAAACAAGATTTGTACTGCAGATACTTCTGCGAATTGCAGGACTTTTCCTTACTTACCTTAAACAGATTGACAAGATTTCATCTGCTGCTGAACAGGAACTTCATGACGCTATGAAAAACGAACTTCTCATGCAGCTGCTTGCACTTGAAAAGTCACTTGTCTATTTCTCCACATCGCTTAAAGCTAACGAAGGAACGATTGAAAAAATACATCGTGGACGTGTTCTGAAGCTTTATGAAGAAGACCAGGATTTGCTTGAAGATGTGCTTATCGAGATGAAACAGGCTATCGAGATGGCGAGTATCTACACAGGGATTCTTTCGTCAATGATGGACGGCTTTTCATCGGTAATTTCAAACAATCTGAATATTGTAATGTGGCGGCTCACCATAGTAACAATTCTCATGCAGATACCGAATATCATATTTGCGCTTTACGGAATTAATACAGTTGATTTGCCGATACCTTATACATGGTTCCCTATTACACTTGCGGCAGTATTAACGCTTATAGCCGCCGCAATACTGTATAAATGGAAAAAGAAGTAGGCAAGTCACGTTTTCACTTGCTGCGCTCGTTACTCACAGGGAAAGAGTAATCTGCTTTCGCTCGACTTTTTAAATACGGACTTGTAATTTAATAGAAAATAACGGAGAGAATTGTTTTTGCGTTCTCTCCGTTTCGTTTTTTATATGCCTTATTAGTCGAAAAGTAGGGGCGCACCCATGTGTGCGCCCGTCGGGTTATAATGAGACTTTAGGGCGGACACACGGGTGCGCCACTACAGAATAATATCAAATACATATAACAAAACGGAGAGAACCATATAAATTCTCTCCGTTTCGTTTTTTATATGCCTGATTAGTCGAAAAGTGCCGAAAAACAGAGCAAAACCTTGTGTATATTTTAGTTGTTGTAAAGTTGACAATCTGACTTAAAAATGATAAAATATATAGTGAGACAAACTGTTAAGTTTTCATCTTTACAGCAAATCTTCCAAAGATATTTTTTGATATTTGTTCAATTATACGAATTTTTTTAAATGTAGTAAAATCTTGCCTGTTTTTCGACATTTATTTACAGGTGGGATAAAATTTCTGTAAGTACTCTAAGATAATAGGAAGTGATGACTTTGATAGAGCAGGAGGCTTGTAATAAAATCATTCAGACCTACTACAAGGAAATCTACAGCTACTGCTTTGTAAAGCTTAATTATCGTCATCATTCCGCCGAGGACTGTACGCAGGATGTTTTCGTTATCTTTTTTCAGAAATATGAAAAACTCGATACCACGGATAATATCCGACTATGGCTTTACCGCACTGCTGATAATGTTATAAAAGCTCATCTGAGGAAAAATCCTACCACGGATGTCAGCATTGAGGATAATCCCGAGGTTATGGATATTCCCGCAGAAAGCAGTTTCCCCGATGATTCGGCAGACAGTCAGCTCGATATTCTTACGGACGAGGAAAGAAAACTGCTCGAGGCTTACTATGATACAGACTACGGACAAAGAAGTGCCGCCGCAAAGAAAATGGGTCTCTCACTTGCGGCTATGTATCAGAGAGTTCATAAAATAAAAAATAAACTCCGAAGAAACAGGTAAACGGAGTATTAAGTGGAGAGTATACGGCTTTGATGCCGTTATTGTAAACAAGGAGTGATTCCCGTGAAAGAAACAGATTTGAATATAGCGGATATGTTTTCAGACGAGATAATGCTCAGTGATCTCCGACAACTTCTCGATGAGGAAATGTCGAAAAGTGAAAAGGAGCGAGATTACGATGCCATTAAGGAAATTACCGCCGCAATGGTTGAACTGGCTGATGACCATGTTCCGGAACCGCCGCCGGCTGAAACAATTCTCGGAAAAGCCGCAGAGAAAAAACGACAAAAATTCGGAATGACCGTAAGAAGATGGGCAACTGCTTTAAGTGCCTGTTTCATCGCAGTTTTTGCACTTAACTGCTATACGCTCGTAACCTATGGTGAAAATATTATTGAGGCGGTTCTGAAAAGAACACGAAGCGGTTTTACGCTTGACCTTTCAGCAGAACCGAGTACGCCTGTAACGACTGAACCTACTGAGCCGTCAAATGAGATTACCAAAGGTCAGGAAATGGCACAGCAGATGGCTAAAGTAATGGGTGAATATTGCTGGAAAAAGGCGGTTTACCCTTATTTGCCGACAGAACTTCCTGAGGAAATGGCTTACAACGGCGTTTTTGAACTGGAAGAACAGCATTATGAGGCTCTTGAGGATTCAAAGGATTTCAGCTTTACCTTTACAAATGGTGAACAGTATATCCGTATAAATATTGAAAAATACAAATCTCCTAAAAATCTTCCGGAGGTATGTATTCCGAGTGATAATTATGAGGTAGCGGACGAGGTGGTAAACGGTACTCATATTTATGCATTTACAAATGGTCCGAGAGTTACAGCTGTATTTACAAGATACAGCACAGTATATACACTTAGCGCATATAACATTTCCGCTGACGGAATTATAAAGCTTGCAGAAAGCTTTATGCCTTATGAAAGATGAGGGCAGCGGGTATGAGATGGAAATTATTAATATCTACAGCACTTGGCGCTGTAATGATGTGTTCGTCTGTGGTGACAAACACTTTTGCGGCTGACTATACAGCCTATGAGGAGTATGAAAAGGCATTAGGCCTTATAACAACGTGTTCTCTCACTTGTACCACAAGTGCAAGTGGTGTAATAAATATAACTGCAAAAACACAGGTTTCTTCTGAACTGGAGGAAATCGGCTATAAGAACATTACTATTGAGTATAGTAAAGATGGTGTAAACTGGTCTGAATATGACAGGATAGAGGATATGACCAAAACCAATGAGAGATATTACAATATCAATAATCTCAAGGTTGAGGTTTATGACGAAGGCTATTATCGTGTTGTATGCGTTCACTATGCAAAGGGTGTACCGCTTGGCGAAAAGACATCACAGATACAGGTTGTAATCAATACATCACCTGCATCATATGTTAAAAAGGGTGAAGCAACACGTCCTGTTACTACTACATTAACCACAACAACTGCACCGAAAACTACTACTTCAACTACATCCTCAAGGACAACAAGTGCCACAACAAGAAAAACGACTACAACAGCTAAGACAACAACTACTACAGAAAATGCACTGACAACACAGAAAAAGACAACAACAGTTAAAGCAACAACCACAACAGAAATCAAAACAACAACTACAACAGCTGTGAAGGACAACTCCACACCACCGAATACAGGAAATAAATTCCCGACAGGTGCGGCGGCAGTTCTTTTTGTATCATGTGCATTTGCTGTAATTTCTGAAAAGAAAAAAGACTGATAAAATAAATGGGGACGAATTCGTGTGAGTTCGTCCTTTTGTTATGGAAAGGAATAATTTTTATGCCAATCGGAATAATTGTAAATTTTCTTATGATAGTGACAGGCGGTATTGTCGGTTCGTTAATCGGTTCTAAAATGTCGGATAAATTCAAAACAAACCTGAACAGCATTTTCGGTGTATGCGCACTTGCAATGGGTATCAGTTCAGCAGTGCTTATGAAGAATATGCCTGTGGTGATACTGTCCGTTATTCTCGGTTTTGTAATCGGACATAATATACATTTACAGGACAATATCCGAAAGTGCGGAATGCTTGCGGCAAAGGCTGTATCGGGAAAGAAAAACGAACAGAATGAAGAATACAAAAGTGTGCTTATAACAGCAATAGTGCTTTTCTGTGCAAGCGGTACAGGTATATACGGCAGTATTGTTTCGGGAATGACAGGAGACCACAGCATACTGCTTGCAAAGTCAATACTCGACTTCCCTACTGCAATGATTTTTGCGTGTGTGCTTGGTGCAGTTACAAGCTTTATTGCGATACCGCAGTTTGTTATATTCATGCTGATGTATCTGCTTGCGGCGAAGATATATCCATTCTGTACAGAAGGAATGATAGCGGATTTCAAAGCATGCGGCGGAATAATACTGCTTGCAACAGGTTTCAGAATGATGAAATTAAAGGAATTCCCTATTGCTGATATGATACCTGCAATGATTATAGTAATGCCGCTCAGCAGTTTGTGGGTGAATTATGTTATGCAGTGGGTGAAGTAGAAAGTAAAAAAAGAGAACAATAAAAAAGAAAAAATACGGCGCAGCCGCCATCAACCAGAGTCCGGAGAGGCGGAGTACCTCCGCACGTTAGTCACGCTATCACTCGCTTTGCTCGTTACTCACAGGGAGAGAGAAATCTGCTTTCGCTCGCCTTTATAAATGCGGACTTATGATTTGATTTTATTATTTTTAGGGCGGACGTGCGAAGGTGCAGGGCGACCGCAAAGCCCTGTGAACAGGAGAACGATAAATATTATTCATAATGAAAATATGAATAGAATGATTAACAAATGTAGGGGGCGGCGTTTCACCGCCCGAAAATATACACAACACCACACGGGCGGGCTATAGCCGCCCCTACAATATCTTACAGTAGTGGCGCACCCGTGTGTGCCTCCGTCGGGTTACAATGCAAATTCGGGCAGACACATGTGTCTGCCCCTACATTTATTCTATTGATGTATTTCTATTAATTCTAATCTGCTTATCCCTTATTACATGGCTTTGCGGTTCCCCTGCACCTTAGCCAATCGTCTTTATCTCACACCCCGTATAATAATGCATAAGTATCTCCTTCCACGTTTTACCCTCTGCCGCCATGCAGTTTGCACCATACTGACTCATTCCCACTCCGTGACCATAGCCTTTTGTGGTAATTACCGCCTCGTCACCTTCATATCTTATCTCAAAGCAAGGTGAACGCAGAGCAAGTGCATTTCTTATTTCCATGCCTGTTGCAGTAGTATTGCCGACTATTGCTGTAAGCACTGTTCCCGACGGCGAAACATCGGCAACATTCAGCCATGACGGAAAATTCTCGTCAAGCAGAATATCGGGGAAAGCGGTTTCGAGCTTGTTCTGTAATATCTCTCTGCTGTAACGGACTTCGTCGGTGTATCTCGGTGCACCTGTGTCATATCCGCTGTCAACAGGCAAAAGATAGTCAACAGCCGTACCCCACACATTTTCCGCACTCTCGGTTTCACCCGATGACATTGAGTGAAATGCCGCAATAACGGGTTCATCATTATATACTATTATGTTGTCTAAAACATCATCGGTTATTTCGCTGATACGCTTATAGCTTTTTTCAAAATCCGTACCGAAAACCTGTCTTGCCTGTTCTTCAGTATAATATCCCTGATATTTCGACGTATCATTTGAAAAATCTGCTCCGCAAAGCTCTGCTGTCGGTGACTTTTTCTCTCTCATACGCTGTCTTTCCGCATAGGTATGTGATGCCACAGCCTGTGCTTTAAGTGCTTCGGAATGAAATGATGACGGCATTTCTGCACATACCGCACCTATAACATATTCTCTGACAGGCACTTCATATATTTCACCTGTTGAAACATCAAGAACTCTGTACGGCTCGGAAAATCCGTCTTTTTCATCGTCTGTGACAGCATATTCCGTTATTTCTGTTTTTTCGCTTTCGGCTCTGTCAAGTCTGCCCGATAATGCAGGGAAGACTATAACCGATGCTGTAAGAATTATAACTGACATTATATGTTTTTTCATAATTCGACCGCCTTTTCACATTATTATCTCATTTCTGTCACATTATGCACCAAATTTTCACTATTCAGACACCGTTTAGTCCCTTTTTTCATTTGACATACATTCTGAATTGGTGTATAATTAATATGAATATATACAAGGAGTGTGGTAATAATGCCTTCATTTATTTCAGGTGCTAACATTACAGATTTATGCAGTGATCTTGCTCAAAAGACCGCTGTTGACCCAAAGCTTTATGAAAAATATCACGTTAAGAGAGGTCTTCGCAACAGCGACGGTACAGGTGTTATGGCAGGTATTACAAATATCTGTAACGTTCACGGCTATCTTCTTAACGAAGGTGAAGTTGAACCTATTCCCGGTCAGCTTATCTACCGTGGCTACAGCATTACTGATCTCGTTGAAAATGTTGAAAAAGAAGACCGCTACGGTTTTGAGGAAATAGTTTTCCTTCTCCTTTTCGGTCATCTTCCGAATGAACAGGAGCTTTCACACTTCAACACATATCTTTCACTCAAGAGAGACCTTCCTAACGGTTTCGTAGAGGATATGATTCTCAAGGCTCCGTCAAAGAATATCATGAACAAGCTTGCACGTTCAGTACTTGCTCTTTATTCATATGATGATGAATGCGAAGGAAAGAGCCTTGAAAGTGAAATGCGTACAGCTATCAGCCTTATTTCAAAGCTACCTGTTATCATGGCTAATGCATATCAGGTTAAAAGACGTGTTTTCGATAATCAGAGTATGATTATGCATCCTATCAACTATGAGGAAAATACATCACAGACCATTCTTTCACTTCTCCGTCCTGACAGACAGTATACTAAGGATGAGGCTATGATGCTTGACCGTATGCTTATGATTCATGCTGAGCACGGCGGCGGTAACAACTCAACATTCACATGCCGTGTACTTACATCATCAGGTACAGACCCTTATTCAGCATTTTCTTCAGCTATCTGTTCACTCAAAGGACCACGTCACGGCGGTGCCAACATCAAGGTTATCAACATGATTGACGACTTCAAGGCACATATCAAGAACTGGGAAGATGAAAACGAAGTTGCTGACTATATGATTAAAACTCTCCGCAAGGAAACAAATGACCATTCAGGTCTTATCTATGGTATGGGTCACGCTATCTATACAATTTCAGACCCTCGTGCTGTAATTCTCAAGAAAAAGGCATTTGAGCTTGCAAAGGGCAAGGAAATCGAGGCTGAATTCCGTCTTCTCGATACAATTGAACGTCTTACTCCTGAGATTTTCAGAGAAGTCAAGGGCAGCACAAAGACTATGTGTGCCAACGTTGATATGTACTCAGGTCTTGTTTACCGTATGCTTGGTATTCCTGAGGAACTCTTTACACCTCTCTTTGCTGTTGCAAGAATCAGCGGATGGGCTGCTCACCGTATGGAAGAAATCCTTACAGGCAACCGTATTATCCGTCCTGCTTACAAGGCTATCGCTAAAGAAAAGGAATATGTAAAACTCGCTGACCGCAGCTGATTATGAAAAAGAAATTATTTACCCTTACTTCGCTGACTTTGTGCGGTATGCTCACAGGCTGTTCGTTTATTTCAAGTATCGACAACCTTATGAGTCCGCCTAAGCTCAGCGTTGAACAGGAACAGATATACAACACACTTACAGATGCCGTAGGTTCTTCAATAAGACTTAAATATCCGAAATCGGGAACCTATCTTTCTGCCTTCATCATTGATGATATTGATGGTGACGGCGGAAATGAGGCTGTTGTTTTCTATGAAAAAAATGGTCTTGCCGTAGAGGAAAATACTCTCAGAATCAATATTCTTGACAAAGACGGCGATGAATGGCGTTCTGTATGCGATACAACCGCCGAAGGCTCTGAAATCGAAAAGGTAATGATTTCAAAGCTCGGCTCTAATGACAGAGTAAACCTTATTATAGGCAGTAGCCTTATTAACCGTTCAGAAAAAAATGCGTCAATATACAATTACAGCGACGGAAGAATCGAAAAGCCTTTTTCTTCTCCGTATGCCTTTTTTGATGTGACTGACCTTGACGCTGATGATGAACAGGAATTACTTCTGCTGAAAAGTGAATCTGCAAATACTCCCGCAACCGCTGAGGCTTACAAGCTGACTAAGGAAGGCAAATACAGTAAATACTCAAAGGAACTGAGCGGCAGTTTTTCCGAATTTGACAACATAAGCTACGGCAGACTCGGAAACGGCTCTACAGGTCTTTACATAGATGCCGCATCGGGTACGGGTTTTATTCAGTCGGATATTATTTATATGGATGAAAAGGGTCTTCACAAGGTTTTTGAAACCTCATCAGACTCTATTTTTACGGTAAGACCTTCGGGATGTACTTCATTTGATGTTGACGGCGACGGGATTCTTGAAATTCCTGTTCAGCATATTTTCAGCGGTTATGAAGATGTTTCCGAAAGTGAACAGATAAAGGTCACAGAATGGCTTTTTGTCAATGAAGATAATCAGCTTGAAAAGAAATATTCATCATATTTCAGCGTCAATGACGGATATATCTTTATTCTTCCTGACAAATGGCGTGACAATGTTACTGTAAAGCGTGACATTATTAATGATGAAATTGTTTTCTGCACATATAAAGGCGGCGAAACAGGACGTGAGCTTCTGCGTATCTGTCACGCTGTGGATTCAGCTACAAGAGAAGACAGGCTTGCAAACGGCTATATGCTTCTGCATACAAAGGGCGAATCTGCTTTTCTCGGCTTTATTCCGCCTTTCCCCGATACAGAAAATGACGGTCTTTCACTTTCCTATGGTGATGTGGCTGTCGGATTCAGATACAAGGAGTGATATATAATGAAACGAATACTTATCTGCGAAGACGAAGATACTATCAGAGAATTTGTTGTAATCAATCTTAAACGTGCAGGCTATGACGTTGTTGACGTTAACTGCGGTGAAGATGCACTCAAAACCTTTGAAACAGAACACGGCAATTTTGACATTGTTCTTCTCGACATCATGATGCCCGGTATCGACGGCTTTACTGTCTGCAAGAAAATCAGAGAAAAAAGCTCTACTATCGGAATTATCATGCTTACTGCAAGAACACAGGAAATGGATAAGGTCAGCGGTCTTATGATAGGTGCTGATGACTATATCACAAAGCCTTTTTCTCCGTCAGAGCTTACTGCAAGAGTTGATGCAATATACAGACGTGTATGCATGAGCTTTATCAAGAATGAACAGCAGTCAGTTATTGAAAGCGGTCCTTTCGTGCTTAATCTCAAGAGCCGTACAGTTACAAAGGACGGCAATCCTATCGAGCTTACACAGGTTGAATATCAGATTATGGAATTCTTCATGAACAACAAGAATACCGCTCTCGACAGAGCAAGTATTCTCAATCATATCTGGGGTGAAAGCTATTACGGCGATGATAAAATCGTTGACGTTAATATAAGACGTATCAGAATGAAGATTGAAGAAGAGCCTTCAAACCCTAAGTACATCATTACAATCTGGGGTTACGGCTATAAATGGAATGATGTTCAGTAATGGCTAAGAACAGTATTACAAAACGCTGGATTATCAACAATCTCGGCGTTGTTGTTCTTGCGCTTATCGTTATAAGCCTTGCTGTTGTGTATGCTATTCAGAATTATTTCTACAATTCAGCAAGACAGTATCTTATTTCTAAGATAAATGCCGTAACAAGTGTTCTGAGTATTCATTCACAGGACAGCTCGGCTAATTTCTCCGCCGAAATGCGTACAATGCTCGAAACCTTCAATGAAAAGGACAAAATCGAGCTTATGGCTATTAATTCAAAGGGACGTGTTGTTCTCACATCTTCGGGATTTTCTCCCGATGAGGAGGACATTATGCCCGACTATGCCGAGGCTATGGAAAGCGGTGAGGGTGCATACATAGGAAGACTTCACGGCGGTGAAAAAATACTTGCCGTTTCTGTGCCTATTTCATCTCTCAATAACGATTACAGCTCTGTGCGTATGGTAACATCACTCACAGAAATAGACAACACGATAAAAATGTACTGCCTTGCGGTTTTCGTGGTTTTCATCACGATAGTTCTCATAATTGTGGCTATCGGTCTTTTCTTTACAGACTCTATCGTTAAACCGATAAGACAGATAAGCGGTATTGCAAGAAAATTTGCAATAGGTGATTTCTCCGTGCGTATTGAAAATGACAGCGATGATGAAATCGGCGAACTCTGCACAGCAATAAATCACATGGCTGATGAGCTTTCAACTGCTGAAACCATGAAGAATGAGTTTATTTCTTCTGTTTCACATGAATTAAGAACTCCGCTTACCGCTATCAAGGGATGGGCGGAAACCATTGTCATAGACGGCGGTAAAAATCCCGACACCATGAACAAGGGAGTTAAGGTTATTGTTTCGGAAACTGAACGCTTACAGCAGATGGTTGAAGAGCTCCTTGACTTTTCCCGTATGCAGAGCGGTCATTTTACCTTACAGAGTGCTACAATGGATATTCTTGCCGAGCTCGGTGATGCCGTGCTTATCTACAGCGAAAAGGCAAGACGTGAAACAAAGCAGATTATCTACAATGAACCAGAAATGCTCCCGTTTGTTTTCGGTGACAAAAACCGTATCAGACAGGTTTTCATCAATGTTATTGACAACGCTGTAAAATATACTTCGGCAGGAGATGTAATCACCATCAATGCATCCGAAAAAGACGGAGATATCGTTGTTTCCGTAAAGGATACAGGTGTGGGAATAAAACAGTCTGACCTTGCCAAAGTAAAGACAAAATTCTACAAGGCTAATTATACACGCAGAGGCTCAGGAATCGGTCTTGCAATGGCTGATGAATTTGTCCGTCTGCACGGCGGAAGTCTTTCTATCGACAGTGAGGGCGAAGGTCTCGGCACTACTGTAACCATAAGAATCCCGTCAGAAAAGAAAAATTAAGGTGATAATCTATGAGCAGTAATAATTCGCAGTCAGGCGAAAAATTCAAATCTAAAATCGGCGGACAGGCTCTTATTGAAGGCATTATGATGCTCGGACCATCAAAGGGTGCAATGGCATGCCGTCTTCCGAATGGAACAATAGACCTTGAAACATGGGATGAGAATAATGGAAAAAATGCTCCTGTTTACAGAAAAATCCCGATTGTGAGAGGCTGTGTGAGTTTTGTCACATCTATGGCTAAGGGCTACAAATACATGATGAAATCAGCCGACAAACAGCTTACCGAAGAAGAAAAGGCTGAAAACGAAAGCGGTGCATCAGCTGCTAAAGACAGCGAAAAAACAGGCAGCGGCATGGAAATTTTCATGTATATCGGTCTGCTTATCGGTGTTGTGATTGCTGTGGGACTTTTTGTTTTTCTTCCGAAAATTCTCGTGGGACTTATCCCGAATATTGCAGAACACCGCATTATACGTTCTGTGCTTGAGGGTATTGTGAAAATTGCGATTTTCGTGCTTTATATGGCACTTGTGGGACTTATGAACGATATTAAGCGTCAGTATATGTATCACGGTGCAGAGCATAAGACTATTGCCTGTCATGAGGCAGAATTACCGCTTACTGTTGAAAATGTAAGAAAGCAGACACGTTTTCATAAAAGATGCGGTACAAGCTTTATTTTCCTTGTTCTTCTTGTAAGTATTTTTGTGATGTGCTTTGTGCCTTTCACTGTTACATGGCAGAGAATTGTTGCGTCACTCATACTTCTTCCGCTTATCGTGGGTATATCATATGAATTTATCCGCCTTGCAGGAAATCACGACAATGCTTTCACAAGAATTCTTTCTGCTCCCGGTCTTGCTATGCAGAGACTTACAACCCGTGAGCCCGATGACAGCATGATTGAAATTGCAATTGCCGCACTTACACCTTGTATTCCCGAAGACAAGGAGGAGGACAAGTGGTAAAAAGCAGTTCATTATTCAATGAATGTACTGAAAAGCTGAATGAAAGCGGCAATGATAATTCACTTGCTGAGGTTAAATGGATTTTTCAGAGCGTTATCGGAAACAGCAGTATTTTTGCATTTGAAACACTTTCGGATGAACAGGCTGAAAATATCCGCAGTATAATAAACAAACGCTGTGAGGGATATCCTTTGCAGTATCTTCTCGGTGAATGGGAATTTTACGGATATCCTTTTATCGTGAATGAAAATGTGCTTATACCACGCCCCGATACTGAAACTCTTATCGAAAATGTAAAGGACATTGTGAAAAGGGAAAAACTAAATGCGCCTAAAATTGCCGATTTGTGTTCGGGAAGCGGATGTATAGCTGTTACTCTGAAAAAAGAAATTCCCGATGCTTGTGTTACAGCGGTTGAGCTTTCGGAAAAGGCTGTGGCTGTAATAGAGAAAAATGCCGAACTCAATAAGGCTGATATAAACATAGTAAATGCTGATGTGCTTAAAGAAGAAACCGCCCGTATGCTTGCGGATTTCGATATCATAGTAAGCAATCCGCCGTATCTCACACAGGAGGATATGGACACACTTCAGACAGAAGTCACACATGAGCCGTCACTTGCGCTTTTCGGCGGAAATGACGGACTTGATTTCTACAGGGCAATGACTCCGCTGTGGAAAAATTCGCTGAAAAAAAGCGGATGGCTCCTTTATGAATACGGTATGGGACAGCATGATGATGTAAAGAATATACTTGAACACAATAATTTTGAAAATATAGAAATATGCCGTGACCTTGCGGGTATCTTCCGCACTTCATCGGCTCAGAAAACGGAGGACTGAAAAATGGCTAAAAAGGAACTCGCAAAAAAGCCGTCTGTTGTTAAAGCATCAAACAAGGATGACAAAAAAGCCGCACTCGACGGCGCATTAAAACAGATTGAAAAGAAATACGGTGCAGGCGCTGTAATGCGTCTCGGTCAGACTACTACTCTTAACGTTGACGCTGTGCCTACAGGCTCTATGACACTTGATATGGCGCTCGGTATAGGCGGTGTGCCCCGTGGACGTATCGTTGAAATCTATGGTCCTGAAAGCTCAGGTAAGACTACAGTTGCTCTTTCAATTGTAGCACAGGCTCAGAAACTCGACGGTGAGGCGGCATTTATTGACGTTGAACACGCTCTTGACCCTGTATATGCAAAATCTCTCGGTGTAAATATCGAAGACCTTCTCGTTTCACAGCCTGACAGCGGTGAACAGGCTCTCGAAATTGCCGAGGCGCTTATCCGTTCAGGTGCGATTGACGTAATCGTTCTCGACTCTATCGCCGCAATGACTACAAGAGCAGAAATCGACGGTGAAATGGGTGACCTTCATGTAGGTCAGCTTGCAAGACTTATGTCACAGGCTATGAGAAAGCTTACAGCCGCAATTTCAAAGTCAAACTGCGTTGCTATCTTCATAAATCAGATTCGTGAGAAAATCGGTGTTATGTACGGCAACCCTGAAACTACTCCGGGCGGACGTGCTCTTAAATTCTATTCATCTGTACGAATCGAAGTAAGAAAAGGCGAAGTACTTAAATCGGGAAGTGACATTATAGGCGCAAGAACACGCTGTAAAATCGTCAAGAACAAGGTTTCACCGCCTTTCAAGGAATGTGAATTTGACCTTATGTACGGCACAGGTATCTCCCGTGTAGGTGAGGTACTTGACCTTGCGGTTGACCTTGACATTATCAAAAAGGGCGGTTCATGGTTCAGCTATAATGAACAGAAACTCGGTCAGGGACGTGACAATGTAAAGGAAATCCTTAAAAACGACGAAGCTCTCATGAAAGAAATTGAAGAACAGATTCTCGCACGCAAGGCTGAAATGGATAAGGCTGAACAGGAGTCTGCTCCGAAGAAAAATGAAACTGCTGTTTCTTCTGACGGTTCAGCATCAGCAGATTCTTCATCAGATGATGATGTACTCGTTGACATTGATGACGATTTCGAGGAATTTACTCCTGCTGACGAATAATAATGAAAGTAATCTCCGTTTCAAGATATAAGGGTACTACATTTCAGGCGGTGCTTGACGACGGAAGAACCCTTTATCTTCATTCTGATATTATTGCAGATTTTTCGGTTCGTCCCGAAATGGAAATAAATACGGACGAACTGAAAAAAATAGTCTATGCGTCGAATTTCCGCAGAGCATTTCAGAGAGCACTTTTTCTGCTTGATTACCGTGATTATTCATCAGCCGAAATGCTTGAAAAGCTGACGGCAACCTACAAAAGCGAAAAGCTTTGCAGTGCCGTTATAAAAAAGCTGACAGACAATGGTCTTATCAATGACAGAAGATTTGCCGAGCGTCTTGCGCAAAAGCTTGTTGAAACAAAAAAATACGGCTACAGACGTGCAAAGCGTGAAATTATGCAGAAGGGCATAGACAAATTTACGGCAGATGATGCACTTAGTCCGTATTCAGAAATGTATTCTGAAAACATTATGCATCTGCTGAAAACAAAGCACTCAAGATGGCTGACCGATGAGTCAGACAGAAAAAATATAGAAAAAGTAAAAAATGCACTTGTCCGCTACGGCTATGATTTCACGGAAATTAATCTTGCCGTAAAGGATTATTTTGAGGAGGATAACTGATATGGCTATCAAGGTTGGTATGGTTTCTCTTGGTTGTTCAAAAAACCTTGTAGACTCCGAAAGAATGCTTTTCAAGCTTAAACAGCACGGATATAAGCTTGTTACAGAGCCGGGTCTTGCTGATGTGGCAGTTGTAAATACCTGTGGTTTCATTCAGTCTGCAAAAGAGGAGGCTATTGAAACTATCCTTGAACTTGCAAAGCTCAAGGAGGAGGGTACTCTTAAAAAAATCATTATAACAGGCTGTCTCGTTGAACGCTACAAGGAGGAAACTGCTGAGCTTTTCCCCGAGGCTGACGCTGTAATCGGTATCGGAAACAACAAGGATATAATTGATGTTCTTGACCATGTTCTTGCTGATGAAAGATATATTAATTTTGCACCTAAGCTTGATGCAGAGCTTACAGGCGACAGAATTATCTCAACACTTCCCTTTTTCTCATATCTTAAAATTGCAGAAGGCTGTTCAAACTGCTGTTCATACTGTGCAATTCCTATGATAAGAGGAAAATTCAGAAGTGTTCTTATGGAAGATGTTTTAAGTGAGGCACGTTTCCTTGCTGAAAACGGTGTAACCGAAATAGTTGTAATTGCACAGGATACTGCACAGTACGGAAAAGACCTTTACGGCGAGCCTAAGCTTGCAGAACTTCTCAGAGAACTCTGTAAAATTGACGGTCTTAAATGGATAAGAACTCTCTACTGCTATCCTGAGCGCATTACGGAAGAACTCCTTGATGTTATCGCTGAGGAAGAAAAGATTGTGAAATATCTTGAAATTCCTATACAGCACTGCAACGGCGAAATTCTCAGCCGTATGAACAGATGGGGCAGTACAGAAGAACTTGA
Organism: Ruminococcus sp.; assembly: GCA_024403965.1. Classification (GTDB taxonomy): domain Bacteria; phylum Bacillota; class Clostridia; order Oscillospirales; family Ruminococcaceae; genus Ruminococcus. The sequence goes on along the minus strand of JAKSQU010000030.1, from coordinate 2,261 downwards.
AAAGCTGTTTGCACATATCAGAGAAAGAATTCCGAATGTAATTCTCCGTACAACTCTTATCACAGGTTTCCCCGGAGAAACAGAAGAACAGTTTACAGAGCTTGCAGAATTTATTCAGCGTGTACGCTTTGACCGTCTCGGCTGTTTCCCTTATTCAAGAGAAGAGGGTACAAAGGCATATGATATGCCCGACCAGATTGATGAAGAAACATCCGCACACCGTGCTGACATTATTATGGAACAGCAGATGCTTATCAGTGCTGAAAACAATGAAAAACTTCTCGGTTCAAAGCTCACAGCAGTAGTTGAAGGCTTTGACCGTTTCGGTGAATGCTATTTCGGCAGAACATCACTTGATGCACCTGATATTGACGGAAAGGTGTTCTTCTCATCAGAAAGACCGCTCAGTGTAGGCGAATATGTTGAAATTGAAATCACAGATACACTTGACTATGACCTTATGGGCGAGGTGATAAGCGAATGAATCTCCCGAATAAGCTTACTCTTGCAAGAGTAATACTCATTCCGTTCTTTCTTTTAAGCATATATATCAGCTTTCCTTTTCACTATGCAGTGGCACTGCTGATATTTACAATAGCATCCATAACAGATGCACTTGACGGAAAAATAGCAAGAAAGAATAATTTAGTAACCAATTTCGGAAAATTTCTTGATCCGCTTGCAGACAAGGTGCTTGTAATAGCCGCACTTGCTGTATTTGTGGATTTAAGGGAAGTAAATATGGGTGCTGTACCGCTTATCATAATTTCAGCAAGAGAATTTATGGTTTCGGGACTCAGACTTCTTGCTGCAAACAGCGGTACAGTAGTAGCCGCAGGAATATGGGGAAAGCTGAAAACAGCTTTTACAATGGTAGCGATAATCTTCATACTTGTATGGCTCAGTGTATGCGGAGATTTCAGCTTTAATCTTCCTGAGATACTCACAAAGGCTGTAGACAATGTAATAATACCTGTACTCATATGGATATCAGTTGCACTTACCGTAATATCGGGCGGTGTATATCTGAAGGGCTACTGGCATATGATAGACTCCGACAAATAAAGGGAGGAGATGTATAAATGAAACACTGCTCAGGACAGATAAAATATCTTATAGCAATAAAGGAGCTTTCTGAAAAATCTGACGATGTACGCTGTGTGAATATATCAAATCATCTTGGTGTATCACGTCCGAGCGTAAGCAAAATGCTCCGCTGTCTTGCAAACTGCGGATATGTATACGAAGATTTCTGCAACAGTGTAGTGCTTACGCCCGAGGGAGAGCTTGAGGCTGAAAAAATAATGTCAGGATTTGCCGAGACATACACATTTTTTCACAAGTTTTTAAAGCTTTCACACGACGAGGCACACGAACAGGCTGTAACATTTATCACAACCTTTCCACAGGATACAACTGACAGATTAAAGCATATTGTCAGGAGGACTATTAAGAAGAATCAATTCAACTAAAAAGGAGAGATAACCATGCCAACACCACATAACAATGCAGTTAAGGGAGATATTGCAAAAACTGTTCTTATGCCGGGTGATCCGCTGAGAGCAAAATTCATTGCCGAAAACTACCTTGAAAATCCTGTATGCTACAACGAAGTAAGAGGTATGCTCGGATTCACAGGCACATACAAGGGAATTAAGGTTTCTGTACAGGGCAGTGGAATGGGTATGCCGTCAATGGGTATTTACTCATGGGAACTTTTCAACGAGTATGATGTTGAAAACATTATCCGAATCGGCACAGCAGGTGCAGTTACTGATAATGTAAATCTGCGTGACATTGTTATAGGAATGAGTGCAAGTACAAATTCCGCATATGCAGACCAGTACAGATTACCGGGCACATATGCACCGACAGCGTCATGGAATATTCTTTCTGCGGCAGTAAAGTCGGCAGAAGAAAAGGGCAGTATTTTCCATGTGGGAAATATTCTTTCGAGTGATACATTCTATGATGATGCTGACAGTCTTGCGCAGTGGCAGAAAATGGGAGTACTTGCGATTGAAATGGAGTCAGCCGCACTGTACATGAATGCCGCAAGAGCGAATAAAAATGCATTATGCATACTTACAGTTTCGGACTGTCCGCTTAGAAATCTTTCAACAACAGCAGAGGAGAGACAGACATCATTCAGAGATATGATGGAGATTGCACTTGAAACGGCGGTAAAAATTAACTAAAAAAGAAAAATGCGGCGCAGCCGCCACTCACCAGAGTCCAGAGAGGTGTAGACCTCTCTGGCA
>JAKSQU010000003.1 GCA_024403965.1 Ruminococcus sp. | reverse complement strand
CTTCAAGTGTAAGTGGCTCAAAATAGAGCTTATCAGATGTATCATAGTCAGTTGAAACTGTTTCAGGGTTGCAGTTTACGATGATTGACTCAAAGCCCATCTTCTTGAGAGCGAGTGCAGCGTGAACGCAGCAGTAGTCAAATTCGATACCCTGACCGATTCTGTTAGGACCGCCGCCGAGAATCATAATCTTCTGTCTGTCGCTTGAAGGGCTCTTGTCTTCGTCAAGGTGATATGTTGAGTAGTAGTATGCAGCATTCTGAGTACCGCTTACATGAACACCTTCCCAAGCTTCCTTGATACCAAAGCTGAGACGTGCATTTCTGATTTCTTCTTCTGTTACATCAAGGATAGAGCTGAGATAACGGTCTGAGAAACCATCGAGCTTAGCCTGCTTGAGAGCGTCCTTAGCAGGAACACTTCCCTTGTTAGCGATAAGCTGTTCTTCTTCGTCAACGAGTTCCTTCATCTGCTCGATGAAATAACGCTTAATCTTTGTGAGTTCTTCGAGTTCTTCGATAGTAGCGCCCTTGCGGAGTGCTTCATACATAACGAACTGACGCTGGCTTGTAGGATACTTGAGCATATCAAGGAGTTCTTCCTTGCTCTTGCTGTTGAAATCCTTAGCAAAGCCGAGACCGTAACAGCCTGTTTCAAGGCTTCTGATAGACTTCTGGAAAGCTTCCTTGTAAGTCTTGCCGATACTCATAACTTCGCCGACAGCTCTCATCTGTGTGCCGAGCTTGTCTTCTGCGCCCTTGAACTTTTCAAATGCCCATCTTGCAAACTTGATAACAACGTATTCGCCGTCAGGAACATACTTGTCGAGTGTGCCGTACTTTCCGCATGGAATATCCTTTAATGTAAGACCACAGGCAAGCATTGCTGAAACGAGAGCAATCGGGAAACCTGTTGCCTTTGATGCGAGAGCAGAAGAACGTGAAGTTCTTGGGTTGATTTCGATAACAACGATTCTGCCTGTCTTAGGGTCACGTGCAAACTGGCAGTTGCATCCGCCGATAACTTCTACAGATTCGATAATCTTGTATGACATTTCCTGGAGAGTCTTCTGAACATCCTCAGGAATTGTAAGCATAGGAGCAGAGCAGAATGAGTCACCTGTGTGAACACCGATAGGGTCGATATTTTCGATAAAGCAGATAGTAATCTTATTGTTTTCAGCGTCTCTGATAACTTCGAGTTCGAGTTCTTCCCAGCCGAAGATACATTCTTCAACGAGAACCTGATTTACGAGAGATGCCTGAAGACCTCTTGCGCATACAACCTTGAGTTCATCAACGTTGTAAACCATACCGCCTCCTGCACCGCCCATTGTATAAGCAGGACGGAGAACAACAGGATACTTGAGCTGTTCAGCAATCTTAACAGCTTCATCAACTGAGTAAGCAACCTGGCTTCTTGGCATTTCGATACCGAGAGCGCTCATAGCGTTCTTGAATTCGATTCTGTCTTCACCACGTTCGATAGCGTCAACCTGAACACCGATAACCTGAACATTGTACTTAGCAAGCACGCCTGCCTTGTCGAGCTCAGAGCAAAGGTTAAGACCTGACTGACCGCCGAGATTAGGAAGGAGAGCGTCAGGACGTTCAGCTTCAATAATCTGAGTTAATCTCTCAACGTTGAGAGGTTCGATATAAGTGATATCTGCAACATCAGGGTCTGTCATGATAGTTGCAGGGTTTGAGTTTACGAGAACAATCTCATAACCGAGCTGTCTGAGTGCCTTACAGGCCTGAGTGCCTGAGTAGTCGAATTCACAGGCCTGACCGATGATAATCGGACCTGAACCTATGATCATAATCTTGTTGATATCTGTTCTTTTTGGCATACTGATCTCCCAACCGTACTTATAAAAGTACAAAAATTTTTTGCCATTATTCATGGCTTTTTTTACGTTGATCCTTAAAAAAGCATAAAATTTTTTGCCATTTTCATGGCAAATTTTCTTTACACTTTAAAAAAGGATAAAATTTTTTTGCCACAATTACTCATGGCATTCTTATCTTATATAATAACACACTTTTCGTCAAAATGCAAGATAATTTTATCAAAAAATATTTTTTTGCGCTAAAGTATTTTTTTGTAACAAGTCAACAAAAGAAAATTAAAATTTGGTAATAAATAAAAACCGACATCAATCTGCATATTTAAGTGAAAAATGAGCAATATAGTGCTGAAAAATCTTCCACATGGCTGTTAACGAGTTTTCAACAGTGTGTTGAAACAGAAGTTGATATTTAACCATGATTGTTGAAAACTATGTGGAGAAAGTGGAAAACAACGTAAAATACAGTTTTTTACAGCTGTAAAAAGTTGAAAACTATGTGGATAAACTGTAAAACTACGCAAACAATAAATAAGCACTGTGGAAAAGCTGTCCGCAGTGACAATTCTGAAAGGTATGATTTTGTATGAAAAAGCATTTAGCAATATGTTACGCATTTTTTACGGTTTGTGCAATCTTTACGTCATGCGGTATGAATGACAATGGCTCAGATGTAGAAAATGACAAGTCGGATGATTATGTATATTATACAACAGAAGGCAGACGTGACGATGATATAAAAAAGCCGGATGAGTATGTAAGCGGTGTCATCGAAGGCATTGGTGAGGCAGGCAAGGATGCAGCCGATGGTGTCGGCGAGGCGGCAAAGGATATTATTGATGCCGCAGATATTGAAAAGGATACTACAGCTGCCCGTACAACAGTAAAGACTACAACTGTTACAACATCTGCAAAAGATGATACTGCTGCGGAATAAATCTGCAAAGTTTTCAACATATTGAATGTGAATGTTGAAAAACTACAGGAGTAAGATTTAAATGCAATAAAAAAACGGACTTTCGGTATAGTAAAGTCCGTTTTATTGTTATTATTACTTCTTTTCCTTAAGAAGATCTCTGATTTCTGTAAGAAGAACTTCTTCCTTTGGTGGCTCAGCAGGCTTTTCTTCTTCCTTCTTCTTGCCCATTTCCATTACCTTGTTCATTGCCTTGATAAGCATGAAAAGGATAATAGCCATGATAAGGAAGTTGATAACTGCTGAAAGGAATGCGCCGTAGTCAAAGTCAACACCGTTGATTGTGAACTTTCCGCCGACATAAATCGGATTGCCGTTTTCGTCAACTTCTGTGCCGCCTGTTACGAGTGCGATGAGCGGATTAATAAAGCTGCTTGTAAGTGCTGCTACAATAGCCTGGAATGCGCCGCCGATGATAACACCGACTGCCATGCTCATTACGTTGCCCTTGAGTGCGAATTCTTTGAATTCTGCTAAGAATTTTTTCATTTTTTACCTCTCCTGTTATATGTATTTTTTGTTTCCCGTTTTTATATCTGTATTCTGTACGGATTTTTGTGTTATTCGGGTACTTTACTGGGAAAAACCTTTCTGAAGAAAGGTTCTTTCCCAGACCCTTTTCCAAAGACTTTTGTAGTTAAAATTTCCAAAGGCTATACCGCTCCTTCAGAAATTCCGTGGCATGAAAGATTTTCGTCAGCGGTATAGCCTTTGGAAATTTTCAGCGCAGAAAGTTTTAGGAAAGGAGTTTGAGGAACAACCCTTTTTCAAAAGGGTTTTCCTCAATAATGTGCTCGTATAATACAGATATCGTACAATATACGGGATATATCAAATCGGGTATATTCAACAGCTTATGCTGTATGAATCAGAGTTCGGGGATAGATGAAATTTCGGGTTTATCCTTTTTGACAGTTTTTCTTGCCTGCATATATTCGGGGATAGCCATTTCATCTATTTTCTGGTTTGTGGTTTTGGGTTTTACAGGCATAGCGTTTACAGCCTTGTCAGCCTGTGCCATTGTAGATTCCTTATGCTCCTCAACGTAAACCACAAGGTCATTTGCATCAGCCTGCTGAGTATTGTCCATGAGATTCCACGGAGTTGAGTCTGCTTTTTTCTTCAATACAGATGCATCAGCCCTGTTTGTGACATTCATTTTGTCCTGGTTATGCACTTTTTCGTTGTATGCAAGCTGTGATGCATCAGCATTTTCAGTAGCACGCATATAGCGTTTATTGAACTTATCAGCCTCATTCGGCATAAGTGAAGATGCATCTGCAACAGGCAGATCATTCATATAATCAACCTGTCTTCTCTTCTTTCTTGCCTTGTCACCAAAAGGATCATCGGGATCATTAACGAAATTTTTTCCGAAGAAATCATTTGAAGATGTTTCATTATGTTTGGTAGCCTTTCCGCCGTCGAAGAATGCCCAGAAATCATCGGGCACATCAACTCTGCTGTCATTCTGCTCCTGTTTAGGAGTTTCAGGAATTGACGGTATATCATACATCTGAGAATTCTGCGGTTTAGGTGTCGGCTGACCGTACATATTCTGATTAGGAATATTATTCACAGGCGGCTGAGGTGTGCTGTACATATTATTCTGCATCGGCTGAGGTGCGGCAGGCTGCTGCATAGTCGGAGCAGGTGCAAAAACAGGCATACCATTCTGGTCGTAGCCTATGAACTGCGGCTGAACGGCAGGAATACCGTATAAAGCCTGTCCGTTCTGGTCATAACCGAGAAACTGCGGCTGAACATTTGCGGGCATACCGTAAATCGGCTGACCGTTCTGGTCATAGCCTAAAAACTGCGGCTGACCATACATAACAGGCTGTCCGTAAGGCATATTCGGATTCTGCATAGTCTGCGGCATATTGTTCACAGGCGGCTGACCGTACATCATCGGCTGAGGCGGAACAGGGTTCATATTCTGAACAGGCGGAATATTCTGCATACCGCCGAACTGATTACCGACAGGAGAATTCATCTGCGGTATATTCTGATTCGGTCGGAGCATCTGCTCAGGGAGAGAAACTCTGTCAGCGTCGAGCTTAGGGATAAACGGCTCGTCGAAAGCAGAAAAATCGAATTCCTCGTCACTGCTGTTAAGTTCATCAGCAGTATAGAGGTCTGATGATGAAGACGAAGAAACCTGGCGGTCATTAATGACAAAAGTGCCGCCGCCTATAGTAAAGCCCGAAGACTGTTCTTCACCCTCTGAATAATAGCCGCCCATATCGAAATGTTCGATACTGGCATTCGTGGTGTCACGAAGATTTGTACCGCATTTTACGCAAAAGCTGTAAGCGGAAGGATTATCTGTTCCACAATTTGAACATTTCATACAACTCACACTCCTTAACTGAATACCATCATGTATTCACCGATACAGGAATAATTATTCATCACATTTCTATACATATTAATTATATCACATCTTTCACATGATTTTCAAGTGCTTTTCAAGAAATCAGCATATTAATAAAATTAAGGGGGCAGTATTTGTATATGTTGTTCAATTTGAATATAAGAATGAATTTATTAATATATTGTTTATATAGACTTTGTGTCAGAATATACAAATCAGATGTTGTGAGAGATTTTTTTTACAGCAAACAAACGAATTTTGAATTTACCTACTATATTTTTTTAATGGAGTGTGATATAATAATATTTGAGTAGAAAACAGCCGTATAAACGGCGGAGAGGGGCAAAAAATGGCAAAGGATATAAGCAAGGCAAAAAGCTACAGAAGAACAAAGGTATTCGCTGATATTATTCTGAGTGCCGCAGTTGTTACAGCATGTGTGTACATCACAAAGGGGATTGTTGACCGCTCAGAATATGTAGCCGCAAATCCTTTTGTAGACAACACAGAGCTTGAAAATGCAAAGCTCGAGGCGGATAAGGCAGACCCTACAAAAACTGTTTTTGAGAATATCACTTTTAAAACAGAAGATATAAACAAGGGTTCTCTTATTCTCGTAAACGAAGACCATCAGTATTTCTCAGGAAATGAAGACCTTGTCGGCATTATAGAGATGAATGAGCAGACAGGCAGAGATTTCTTCACAGCCGTAGCATATGACTACACAATTGAACGCAGTGTTTATGAGCCTATGGCACAAATGATTGAAGATTTCTATAACAAGTATGACAAAAGCACACTTGTTATTTACGGCTCATACAGAACAACAGATTTTCAGCGTGAGCTTTATGAAGCTGACCTTGCCGCAACAGGCAGTGAAGATTCAACAAGAGTTGCAAAGCCGGGTTTCAGCGAGCATGAGTCGGGATATGCATTTGATTTCACCGAAACTGAATCAAATGACTATCAGGGCACAGGCGATTATGCATGGATAAATGAAAACTGCTATAAATACGGCTTTATTGAGCGTTATAAGGAAGACAAGTCCGATATCACAAAGATACAGGCAGAGCCATGGCATTTCCGTTATGTAGGAATGGGACATGCATACTTTATGGTGAAGAATAATCTTTGCTTTGAAGAATATATAGACAAGCTGAAAAATTACACATACGACGGCGAAAGACTTGAATTCACAGATGAAAACGGCATGGGTTATGAAATATACTATGTACCTGCTGATATGACAGCTGATAAGACAGAAGTGCCTGTTCCTTCGGGAAAAATGTACGATGTATCAGGAAATAACGTTGACGGATTTATAGTAACAATTTATAAGAACGGCAAGGAATATCTCAATGTTCCTATGCACAGAGAGGCGGAAGAGCCTGTAACAGAGTCCGAAACTTCTGCAGAAGAAAATTCTGAGGAAGAAGTGGCTGAATAATAAGACAGAGAAATCCCCTGAGTTTTTTGTGAACTCGGGGGATTTTTGTTTGTGTTCTGATAATATCTGTAGGTGCGCACCTACAGATATTATCAGAAATCTCCTGTCAATATTTACAAATCCACACACAAACGCCCTGTGTTTAACTGTTTAATTTTGTTAGATTTGCCGAAAATGTATAAAATGCTTGACAAAACAGTATAATAGTGATAAATTATATTTAGCACTCAAAGAGATAGAGTGCTAAAGCAAAGTGAAGAAAGGTCGTGAGATCGTGGACGAAAGAAAGCTGAAAATTCTTGCGGCTGTTGTTGATGAGTATGTCCGTACAGGTGAGCCTGTTGGTTCAAAGGCGATCTCAAAGCTTGAAAACATCAATGTTTCTGCGGCGACTATCAGAAATGATATGGCGGCGCTTGAACAGCTCGGCTACCTCGAACAGCCTCATACATCGGCAGGACGTGTACCGACATTCAGCGGTTACAGACTTTATATTGATGAGCTTATGACTCTACCGTCACTTACAGATGAGGAAAAAGAAAGAATTGATACAATGCTCGGCGGAAAGGAAACTCCCGAAGAACTCCTTGTTCAGAATGCCGCCGCCGCCCTTACTGAAATTACTCAGTGTGCGGCTGTTGTAACAAATTCTGTTCCGAGATTTTCTGTAATCTCAAAGGTCGAGGTCATCCCTACGGGAAAACGTCTTTACGTTATTCTCCTTATTACATCAAACGGCAGTATCAAAAATAAGGCATGCCGTCTTGAATTTGACCTTAACAACGAACAGCTTGATTTCTTTACACATTATATAGAGGAAAATCTCAGCGGTGTTTCCGTTGATGAACTTTCCGAGGAAATGTTTGATAAAATGGTTGCCGCAGTAAGCGCATACATGGTTTCACTTTCTCCCCTTGTAAGAGGTCTGTGTGAACTCTCGGAAGACCTGAGACAGCAGGAGCTTACAGTAAGCGGAAGTGAAAAACTCCTTTCCTGTGATGAACTGGATAAAATGGAGGTTGTGAGATTTATCGAACATAAAAACGGACTTTCAGAACTGCTCGCTGAAACATTCAGCGGTATTCAGGTAAAGTTCGGACATGAAAATGACACCTTCGCTATCGGCAACTCAAGTCTGATAGTTTCAAAATACCGTAAGGGCGGTAAGGAAGTCGGTTCTCTCGGCGTAATTGGTCCTATGAGAGTCGATTATAAGAAAATCATCCCTTACGTTGATTACCTGACACAGAAAATATCCTATCTTATGTCGGGTGATGAAGATGATATACAGGATGGAAAGGAGATTTAACCGATGAATAACAATATCCCCGAAGAAGAGCTTGATGAGGAAATCATCGAAAATGATGATACTGATTTAAGCGAGGAAGAACTCGACGAGGCTGACGCAGTAAGCGAATATAATGACATTGCCACAAAAATTGCTGAAATGGAAGATTCAATTGCAGAGGCAAATGACAAGTATTTAAGACTTGCTGCTGAATATCAGAATTACCGCAACAGAACAGCTAAGGAAAAGACAGAAACATATCAGAATGCTGTATCAAAGTGCATTGAAGGTCTTCTGCCGTTCATCGACAGCTTTGAAAGATCAATCGAGGCTGAATGTTCTGATGAGAATTACAAAAATGGTATGCAGCTTATTTTCGGTCAGCTTAAAGCCTTTTTAGATCAGATGAATGTTAAAGAGGTTGAGGCTCTCGGTAAGGAATTTGATCCTAACGTTCACAACGCAATTCAGCAGCTTGACGGTACAGACTATGCAAGCAATTATGTTTGTGCAGTTTATCAGAAGGGCTACATGATAGGCGATAAGCTTATCAGACCTGCAATGGTTGCTGTTGCTGTTTAATTAATGACAAACAAATAAACCTATATACATTAAATGGAGGATACAATTATGGGAAAGATTATTGGTATTGACTTAGGTACAACAAACTCTTGCGTAGCAGTTATGGAAGGCGGTAACGCTGTAGTTATTCCTAACAACGAAGGCGCAAGAACTACACCATCTGTTGTTGCTTTCACAAACAACGGCGAAAGACTCGTAGGTCAGGTTGCAAAGAGACAGGCAATCACAAACCACGACAGAACAGTTGCTTCAATCAAAAGACACATGGGTACAGATTATAAGGTAGCCATTGATGACAAGAAGTATACACCACAGGAAGTTTCAGCTATGATTCTTCAGAAGCTCAAGGCTGACGCAGAGGCTTATCTCGGCGAACCTGTAACAGAGGCTGTTATCACAGTTCCTGCATACTTCACAGACTCACAGAGACAGGCTACAAAGGACGCAGGTCAGATTGCAGGTCTTACAGTAAAGAGAATTATCAACGAGCCTACAGCTGCTGCACTTTCTTACGGTATCGATAAGGAAGAAGACCAGACAGTAATGGTTTATGACCTTGGCGGCGGTACATTCGACGTTTCAATCATCGAAATGGGTGAAGATGTACAGCAGGTTCTCGCTACAGCAGGTAACAACCATCTCGGCGGTGATGACTTTGACCAGAGAATCATCAACTGGATCGTTGAAGAATTCAAGAAGGCTGAAGGCATTGATCTTACACAGGATAAGATGGCTGCACAGAGACTTAAGGATGCTGCTGAAAAGTCAAAGATTGAGCTTTCATCTACAACAACATCAAATATCAACATTCCGTTCATTACAGTTGATGCTACAGGCACACCTAAGCACCTTGACCTTACACTTACACAGGCTAAGTTCAATGAACTCACAGCTGATCTCGTAGAAGCTACAATGGGACCTGTAAGACAGGCTCTCAGCGACTCAGGTCTTTCAGCATCAGAGCTTGACAAGGTTCTCATGGTAGGTGGTTCTTCAAGAATTCCTGCTGTACAGGACGCTGTTAAGAAGCTTATCGGCAAGGAGCCTTTCAAGGGCATCAATCCTGACGAATGTGTTGCACTCGGTGCTGCATATCAGGGCGGTGTTCTTGGCGGTGACGTTAAGAACGGTCTCCTTCTCCTTGATGTAACTCCGCTTTCACTCGGTATCGAAACAGCAGGCGGAATCTGCACAAGAATGATCGAAAGAAATACAACAATCCCTACAAAGAAGTCACAGGTATTCTCAACATATGCTGACAATCAGCCTGCTGTTGATATCAATGTACTTCAGGGTGAGCGTGAATTCGCAAGAGATAACAAGCAGCTCGGAACATTCCGTCTCGACGGCATTGCACCTGCTCCAAGAGGAATCCCACAGATTGAAGTAACATTCGATATCGACCAGAATGGTATCGTTCATGTTTCAGCTAAGGATCTCGGCACAGGCAAGGAACAGAATATCACTATCACTTCTTCAACAAATATGTCTAAGGATGATATTGACAAGGCTGTTAAGGAAGCTGAACAGTTTGCAGCTGAAGACAAGAAGCGCCGTGAAGAAGTTGACAACAAGAACGAAGCTGAAAATCTTGTATTCCAGTGCGAAAAGGCACTCGCTGATTTCGGCGATAAGGTTTCAGCTGATGAAAAGGCTGATATCGAGAGCAAGTGTGCATCACTCAAGTCAGCTATCGAGGCTAACAACAGCGACGAGATAAAGAATCTTAAGGAAGCTCTCCAGAAGGCATTCTACGATCTCTCAGCTAAGATTTATCAGCAGGCTAATCCAAACGGTGCAGCAAACGGCGGTATTGATCCGTCACAGTTTGCTAACATGGGCGGTGCAGCAGAGGGAACAGCACCAAACAACGATGACGGTGTTGTTGACGCTGATTTCACAGAAGTTTGATTAGATTAATAATATAATACGGCAGGGCGAACATTGTTCGCCTGTTGCTGTATAGGAGAATTTTATGGCTGAAAAAAGAGATTATTATGAAGTGCTCGGCATTAAGAAGGGCGCATCAGAAGATGAGATAAAAAAAGCATACAGAAAAAAGGCAAGAGAATGTCATCCTGACCTTCACCCTGATGATCCGTCTTTCGTTGAGAAATTTCAGGAAGTAAACGAGGCTAATGAGGTTCTTTCTGATCCGCAGAAACGTGCAAGATATGACCAGTTTGGTCATGCAGGTGTTGACCCGAGCTATAATGCAGGCGGCGGCATGGATGGTTTCAGCGGTTTCGGCGGCTTTGGCGGTTTCGGCGGCGGTATCGACGATATCCTTGAAAATGTATTCGGAGGTTTCGGCGGATTCGGCGGCAGCGGAGCAAGAAGAAACAATTCCAATATGCCAAGACGTGGTTCAGATATCAATGCAGATGCTACTATTTCATTTATGGAAGCATGCAGGGGCAAAAAGCATGAAATAAAGATAAATCGTATGTGCCAGTGTGACGCTTGTAATGGTACAGGTGCAAACTCAGGTACAACATCGGAGGTCTGCTCAGAATGTCAGGGACGTGGTACAGTAAAAAGTACACAGAGAACTCCTTTCGGCATGATTTCATCATCAAAGGAATGTCCACGCTGTAAGGGTTCGGGTAAAATCATCAAGAATCCGTGTTCAAAGTGCAGCGGTAACGGCAGAGTGCGTGTTCAGAAGACTATTTCTGTTGAAATTCCTGCAGGTATCGACGACAGACAGGCAATGCGCTTAAGCGGACAGGGTAACTGCGGTGTAAACGGCGGTCCTAACGGCGATGTTATTCTTACTGTAAGAGTAAAGTCACATGATATATTCAAGCGTGAAGGCTACGACATAAGATGTGAAATCCCTGTTACTTATTCAGACGCTGTACTCGGCGCAGAGGTAATTGTGCCTACAATCGACGGCGACGTTAAGTATAATATAAATGAGGGTACTGATATCGGTACAACATTCAGACTTAAAGGCAAGGGTATTCAGCATATCAACAGCACAGAACGTGGTGACCAGTATGTAAAGATAGGCGTTGAAATTCCTAAGAATCTTTCCAAGAAACAAAAGGAATTACTCAAGGAATTCGAGGACTCTCTCTCAGAAAAGAACTACGCTAAAAGACACAGCTTTTTCGAGAAAATCAAGAAAAAGTTCGACGATATAATATAATTTCCCCCTTTTGTTCTTTCGTGGGTTTATGTGGGGCAAACCTTTCTGAAGAAAGGTTCTTCCCCACACCCCTTTCCAAAGACTTTTGTCATTAAAATTTTTAAAGGCTATACCGCCACCAGATTACATGAAAGTTTGTAATTACTTGGTTTGGCGGTATAGCCTTTAAAAATTTAACGCAGAAAGTTTTAGGAAGGGAGTTTGAGGGATAACCCTTTTTCAAAAGGGTTTCCCTCAATAAAGTCACGAAAGAACAAAGGGAAAAATTATATTGAACTCGTTGGTTTAGCGACGGGGCCCCATTCGTTTGGTTCTTCTTGACCTTCCTTAAAGCATCTTTTGAATGTCGGGATTGCTGAAAGTACGGCGTATATAAAGAAGAATATAGCAAACGGCTCAAATATCATCAAATCAAAGCTACTGAATATAAAACAAAAAATCCCCGAAATATAGGGCAAAAGAAGAAATTTGGCTGATTTGCCTGTATCGTGAAATCTTCGTGCCTGTAAACAGGCATAAGGGACAAGCATTAACACATCAGTAATAAAAATGAACTTTCGGAAGAATGTTTCTGCACTGTCAGAAAATGAATAGCCGAGTACCATAGGCATTACGAAAAGAAAAGCAAGATTGTAAAGTATAAAAGCTTCAATAGCTTTTTTGAATTCTGAAAGTGTTGAACGGTCTTTATAATTGAGACAATTCATAAAGAAAAGCCTTACAGCATCCTTATAGCCGACGATTTTCGGGCAGTTGTCGGTCTGATTATATTTATCCGAGCTGTAGACATCTGAATTTGACGCTCTTACAAATTTATCATTTTTTGAAACAACACCGCCGTATGAAACATAGCCGTCAGAACTTTGTTCAGCATTACTTTTTAGTGAATAATCACTGAATGCGGCAGTAGATGATGTAATATCGGACATATATCCGTTATTTTCGGGTTCGTTTTCGGAATCAATAATAACAGGTCTTCCGCATTGGGCGCAGAATTTTTTATTTTCGTTGATTTCATTTCCGCAGAATTTACATTTCATATGTTATGTCTCTTTTCTTATAATAATATTTAAGTTGTTAATTATATTGTAACATATTAGAGCTGAATTGTCAATAAAAAAGGAACAGTCTTTTTCAAGACTGTTCCCTGTTTACTTAACTTTTATATGCCGGATTTGGTGCAGGACCCCATTTATTTGGTCCGTCACTTCTCTTGCCGAAAAGAACGATGAAATAAATACTAACTCCGATAAGAATTAAATTTAAAATCATAGCCATTCCAGTTGCACCGGATGAATTATATGGATTTAATATTGATGCTCTTTGAGCATATGATGTGGCACCGCTTGCAACAGCACTTGTTATAACTGATATCCATAGCCAGTGACCGCTTTTTCCTATATCGTGCAGTCTTCTTACTGTTAATGACCACATAGGAATAATACAACCAAAACAAATAATTATAAATACAATACTAAATAATCCTGCAAGGAATATGCTTTCTGTTGATTTTGTGAGAAAACCTACAGTAAATGGTCCGATAAATGCAAAAAGAATCCATGCAAGAATTACGTACCAGTATTCAGAACGTGTTGAACGTCCGCTGAAATTAACATAATTTTTAAAGAAAAGCTTTACAGCATTTTTCATGCCTACATATCTCGGACTTGCTTCTGTCTGATTAAATCCTTCTGATGCATAATAGCCGATACTTGATGATCTGTAAGGGTCGATATCTCGTGGTGAAACTCTGCCGCCGTAATTGTTGTTATTGTTGTACTGATTCTGATTGTAAGCATTTTGCTGACCGTACTGATTCTGACCATAAGCATTCTGCTGACCATACTGACTCTGACCATAAGCATTCTGCTGACCGTACTGATTCTGTCCGTAAGCGTTCTGCTGACCATACTGATTCTGATTGTAAGCATTTTGCTGACCATACTGACTCTGACCATAAGCATTCTGCTGACCATACTGACTCTGACCGTAAGCATTCTGCTGACCGTACTGATTCTGTCCGTAAGCATTCTGCTGACCGTACTGATTCTGTCCGTAAGCGTTCTGCTGATTGTACTGACTCTGTCCGTATGGATTCTGCTGAACAGGCTGACTTGGCTGTTTCTTTTCAAGTGAAATATTATTGCTGTATGCGGCATTTGGTGAACTTATATCCATCATGCCGTAATCGTTTGTCTGTGGCTGACTGCTGACAGACGGAATATCCATTATAGCATTTGCAGTATCATCAACTACATTTTCAAGTGATGTGCCGCATTCTTCACAGAACTTTGCCCCGAAAGCTACTTCACTTCCGCAAAATTTACATTTCATAGTAAAACCTCCTAAAATCCCTATGGAAATCCCTATTTCCACATAATACTATTATTTTATCATATTTGTGAATGTTTGTCAATAATTTATATTAGTATACTCCGCTCTTGCTGAACGATAGCACTGCAGTGCCTTGTAAAGCTGAGTTCTTTCCATAGGAGTAAAAGCGTCGGGGTCATATGGTTCACTCTGAATTGCCTCTGGTGAACGGTCAATTTTATCGTTAAGAATTATTCTTCTTCCCGATTTAAGAATAAAATCAACTCTGAATGTGTTGATTTCATTTGCTACACGCTTGTAAGTGTAACTGCCGCCGTTGTGGTGTCGTACATATACTTTTGTCAGCGGACCTCTTTCATTTTCACAGTAGCGTGAAGTTTTAACGTCGATGATTTTATCAAAGGGAATTCTGTTATAGCGGAAAACCCTTTTTACTATGATATGGTCACTTTCGATAATGATTTCCGCTTTGATATAATATTCAAGTAATGAAATAACTATAAATATAATCCACATTACACCTAAAGCAATTTCAATACCGATAAAAATATTAAAAGCCGTTTTATCGTATACAGAAAAACCTAAGGCAATAAATATAATTGATGCTAAAATCGGAAAAATAACAAATTTTTTCCTCAGAGTGTTTACCGAACGTGTTAAATGATTGATTTTAAATTTCATTTTATTCCTCACTGAAAACAGGACAGCCATGAAAAATATATCTGCTGTTCTTTGATGTTGTAATTATTCGTTTAATATCAAAGCATATTGTTAGTATACTGCGCTCTTGCTGAACGATAGCACTGCAGTGCCTGGTAAAGCGGAATATCAGCATTCGGGTCAACGCTGTGGTCATAAATTGCAGTACGCTGATTTTTTTTATAGCCTGTCATTTTGTCGTTAAGGCTGATTTTTTTGCCCGATGTGAGTATAATATCAACCTTTAATGAATTGCATCTGCGTGAATAGCTGTTGTTGTTGTAATTGTTATACACTAATGAATTAAATGCTGACCCGTATTTGCGGTGATGAGAATAAGATCTGCCTGATCTTTCGTCTTCGTAGTAATATGAATAGCTTGTATCAGCAATTTCGTCAAAATGAATTTTTTTGACATAAAACAGCTTTTTGATTTTTAAATGGTCACTTTCAACTATTACTCTTGCACCATATATGTAGTCAAGTGCAGAAAGGATGGATGCTATAAAGGCTGTGCCGATGCATAATGCCTCAGCACCAATCAGAATTTTGTTTGGTATCTCATCCTCTATGGTAAATCCTGAGGCTACATATATAATAAGCAGAGCAACAGCTGTCAGAAAAGCCGCATTTCTTGTAATATTAAAAGACCTTGTTATATGCTTGAGTTTATATTTCATTATAATCCTCACTGAAAAACAGGACAGCAATGAAAAAATGTGCTGTCCTGTCCTTTGATGTTAATTATGCGGTATTGTCTGTAATTTATCCGTTTACCTGTGGGAGCTTTGCAAGTGATGCGGCAATTTCTTCGTCTGTAGGAATGTAATCCTTCATTGTGCCGTCATTGTATGCTGCATAAGCGTACATATCAAAGTATCCTGTACCTGTAAGACCGAATACGATTGTCTTTTCTTCGCCTGTTTCCTTGCACTTGAGAGCCTCGTCGATTGCTACACGGATAGCGTGGCTGCTTTCAGGTGCAGGGAGAATACCCTCAACTCTTGCGAATTCCTGTGCTGCCTCGAATACTGCTGTCTGCTCAACTGAACGAGCTTCCATAAGTCCCTGGTCATAAAGCTCTGAAAGAACTGCGCTCATGCCGTGGTATCTTAAACCGCCTGCGTGGTTAGCTGAAGGAATAAATCCGCTGCCGAGTGTATACATCTTCTGGAGCGGGCATACCTTACCTGTATCACAGAAATCGTATGCATACTTACCTCTTGTAAAGCTTGGGCATGATGCAGGTTCAACTGCGATAATCTGATAATCTGCTTCGCCACGGAGCTTTTCGCCCATGAATGGTGAAATAAGACCGCCGAGATTTGAACCGCCGCCTGCACAGCCGATAATCATATCAGGCTTGATGCCGTATTTGTCAAGAGCAGCCTTTGTTTCAAGACCGATTACTGACTGATGAAGGAGTACCTGTGAAAGTACACTTCCGAGTACATAGCGGTAACCCTCATGTGTTGTAGCATCTTCAACAGCTTCAGAAATTGCACAGCCGAGACTTCCTGTTGAATCAGGGAATTCAGCAAGAATCTTTCTGCCGACTTCTGTTGTATTTGATGGTGATGGTGTAATCTGTCCGCCGTAAGTTCTGATAACTTCACGTCTGAATGGTTTCTGCTCATATGAGCACTTAACCATATAAACCTTGCAGTCAAGGTCAAAGTATGAGCAAGCCATTGAAAGTGCTGTACCCCACTGACCTGCACCTGTTTCAGTAGTTACACCCTTGAGTCCCTGTTTCTTAGCGTAGTAAGCCTGTGCGATAGCTGAATTGAGCTTGTGGCTTCCGCTTGTGTTGTTTCCTTCAAACTTGTAGTAAATCTTTGCAGGTGTGCCGAGTTTCTTTTCAAGGTAGTATGCTCTGATGAGCGGTGAAGGACGGAACATCTTGTAGAAATCCTGGATTTCCTGTGGAATGTCGATGTAAGGGTCAGTCTCATTGAGTTCCTGTGCAACAAGTTCGTCACAGAAAACATGGCTGAGTTCTTCTGCTGTACACGGCTTGCCTGTGCCAGGATTGAGAAGCGGTTCAGGCTTTTTCTTCATATCCGCACGGACATTGTACCACTGTGTAGGCATTTCTGATTCGTCAAGGTAAATTTTGTAAGGGATTTTCTTTTCGTCTGACATAATAAATTCTCCTTTTTTAATGGCGATACCGCATAAAGATTGTGTACAAAGCCTTTAGGCATTTTTGTGCGGTTTTGCCTGAATATTATCGGACAGCATTTGTCGTTGCATCGCTGTCAAAAAAAACTATTTGCAATTAATCGAAAAAATGGTATAATAGTAAGTGGACTTACTTCATATCAGAACGATATTTTGCTCTTGTTCTTGAAATACTTTCTTCACTGCGCTTGATAAGATTGAGAAGTGAAGATGAATACTGTGAATAATCCTTCTGCAGTGTTGCAGTAGTTATGTAAAGTGTATTGAAATTGTCAACACAGTCATTGCCGTCGAGAGCAATACCGCTTGATGCCGCCTTGATGTTTGCCTCACTCATTGAAACTATAGCATTTGCACTGTCGTTTGCGATAACCTTAGGAATACGGAAAAGCTTCTGGTCATTGTGCGGATTTGCGTTGTAAACAATACGGAAAAGCTTGTAAACAGTAAGCATAAGGTAGGATGAAACCTCCTTGATGAGAGTTATACTGTTTGCTTTCTGTGCAAGGCTGAAAAGAAGGCTGATTGAGTTGTTGACAATTCTTCTGTTGAAGTTGATAATCTCAGGTGAAGGCATTTTGAGATTATTATTTCCGTCATCATCAGGAATATCCTCGATAGAAATAGTTTTTCCCTCAGGTTCAGGTGTTCTTCCGAGAAGATAGTCGCATGAAACATTATAGTAATCAGCGATTTTTACGAGAAAGTTAAGACCGCATTCTCTGATACCCTTTTCGTAGTGAGAGAGAAGTGCCTGTGATATACCTAAGTCAGTAGCAGCCTGTTTCTGACTGATATGACGTTCTTTTCTTTGTAATGTAATTATACGGGCGAAATCGGAATTCATAATAATTTCCTCCTGAACTTTATTCTGCCTTAATTTTATTTTTTGAACAATTTACTGTTTTTACAACGTTGGTTTGTTATCTATTAATATTATAATACAAAATGTATATTTTGTAAATACAACGAAATGTGGAATATATTGTGATTTTTTGATATGATTTTTGGCATTTTACATAGCGGTTACAAAAAAGTTTAAACATTTTATGCATATTATCTAAAAACGAAAGGATGATTTTTTTGAAGGGATACAGAATAAGTGTACTGCGTCACGGCTCTACTATTGCCAATGAAAACGGTATTTATATCGGTCATACCGATTTACCGCTTTCTTCAAGGGGGGCAAGTGAGCTTGCGTCGAAAATGGACGAATTTGACTACCCTACTGTCCACAGGGTATATTCTTCACCGCTCAGAAGATGTACCGAAAGTGCAGAGATACTTTTTCCGTGTACGGAAATTGTGCCTGTTGATGATTTGATTGAGATTAATCTCGGACAGTTTGAAAACAAGGGATATCAGGAACTTTTACAGCGTGATGACTACAAGGCATGGCTCAAAGGCGGCAGAGATACAAGACCGCCCGACGGCGAAAGCCTTGAAGAAATGACAGCAAGAACATACAAGGCTCTTCACTATGTCATTACAAATATGATGGATGAAGGTCTTACACACTGTGCAATGATAACTCACGGCGGTATTATTTCAAATATGCTCAGCTGTTTCGGTCTTCCTAAGTATGACCCGAATATTCTCAATGCAAAATTCGGTGAAGGCTTTGATATACTTGTCACAGCACAGATGTGGCTTACATCACAGGCATTTGAAATTCTCGGCTACTGCCCTTATGACAAAATCGAAGACGAAGAAGAAGATTACGAATAAAGCATGATTTTCTGCGGATAATATTCCCGTAAGGGAGTGAACGCATGAAAATATCAGAACTTCTGAGATATACAAAAAAACTTCTGAAGGGGCGCAGTATCCGAACAGGAATGATATGTATTCTACCGCTTTGTGCGGCATTGTTTTTCCGATGTGCAGAGGCGGCTGTATATAGTCTGCTTTTGTATTTCGGGGAAATGACACCGCTTTCACTTTTCGGCGGAAAAAGTCCCGTATGCTCGGCGGCATCGCTTATATTCACGCTTTTAAGATGGATAACCGTTTCACCGCTTATGTATGCAACGGCATTCAGACTATATGAAATATGTTCGGAAAAAGCGGAGACAACTCCCCTTTCTGAAATTCTTTTAAGCCGCACAGCATTCAGAAGAAGTCTCGGTGCAGTGCTGTTGAGTAAAATAATCAGCTTTGCCGCACTTATACCGACAGCATTTTTGGGTGTGCTGACTTTTTCAATGCTTAAGGAAAGTCTGAATGCAGATGAAACCTTTGCGGTGATAAATACAGCCTTTCTGACACTTGTTTCATTTTTAATGTGGCTTTCATTAAGGCTTAGTCTTGCCGCAGTGCCTTTTCTTATGGTAAGATATCCGCAGAAAAGCATATTCAGAACAGTTTTCAGCGCAGTTCGTTTTATGAGCGGAAGAAAGGGAATACTTTTAAGACTTGCGGCGGTTTATATTCTGCCGTCAATCAGCATAGTAGGACTGCCCTTTGCGGCAACACGTTTTCTTACAGCGTTTGCACTGAGTACAGACATTTTCAACAGAGAGGATGAGTATAATAAAGGAATTAAGGCTGAAAGCAGAATTGAATTCGCCTGTGACATTACAGAGCTTTCTAACTGACGGAAACGGAGTTTCACGGAGACTTCTCACAAAGCTTAAACGTACCGAAGGCGGAATTACACGAAATGGTGTAACAATACGCACTATTGATATGGTTAATGACGGAGACGAAATAATTCTGCGTTTTTCGGATGACAGCTTTCTTGAACCGAATGCAGACCTTGACGTACCCGTTGCATTTGAAAATGAAAGTGTTGCGGTATTCAACAAGCCGTCGGGAATGCCTGTGCATCCGTCGATAAAGCACCAGGGAGATACGCTCGGAAACAAGTTTGCGGCACTTTATCCCGAACTTACATTCCGTGCGGTAAACCGCCTTGACAGAGATACATCGGGACTTTGCGTGACAGCAAAAAATGCTCATGCGGCAAAGCTTTTACAGGGCAATTGCGAAAAGGTGTACTATGCGGCGGTTTCGGGAGAAATTGACGAAAGCGGAACAATTGACGCACCTATTGCAAGGGAAAGGGAGTCTATCATATTAAGATGTGTGAGAGAAGACGGACAGAATGCCGTAACTCACTATAAAAGGCTGATGAAAAATGATAAATATTCCCTTGCGGAGATACATCTTGAAACAGGAAGAACACATCAGATAAGAGTACATTTTTCACATATCGGACATTCACTTGCGGGCGATGATATGTACGGCGGAAGCCTTGATGATATCAGCAGACAGGCACTGCACTGCGGAGAAATCAGTTTTAATGACCCGATAACGAATGAGAGAATAACTGTAAAAGCAGATATTCCCGATGACATAAAGCAATTATTTGAAAAATAAAAACGAAAAAACAAAGAAAAATGTGCGGCGAAGCCGCACCACACACCAGAGCCACGAGAGATGTTATCTCTCGTGCAGGGGGTGTATGAGGGGGACAGCGTCCCCCTGAAAAGCAGTAAAACAAGCAAAGCGATGTTTTACGGACGGTACGGATTTATCTGTCTCGGCTTGACCGACGAAATAACTATAACACTCAAACGGGCGGCGAAACGCCGCCCCTACAATAAAACTATATTAAAGGAGTAATCAAAATGAAAAGAATAGCAAGTTTTTCAGTAGACCACACAAAATTCGGAGTAGGTATGTACATATCACGAATTGACGGAGATGTTATCTCATATGACGTAAGAATGGTTAAGCCTAACGGCGGTGTATATGTTTCAAATCCGTCACTTCATACAATCGAGCACCTTTTCGCTACATATGTAAGAAATTCACAGTACAGCGATGATATTGTATATGTAGGTCCTATGGGATGCAGAACAGGTTTTTATTTCCTTACAAGAGATACACTTTCAAAGGCAGACGCTATAAAGCTTGTAAGAGAGTCATTTATTTTCATTTCACAGTATGACGAGCAGATTCCGGGATGTACCATTGAAGAATGCGGAAATTATCTTGAGCATGACCTTGAATCAGCAAAAAAAGACGTTCTTCCGCTTATAGACAGACTTGACGGCTACACAGAGGAAATGCTTGATTATACTTATCACACAGGAGCTTGATTTGTGCATACTGACGAAATACGTCTGTACAGTTCAAAAATACAATCAAAAAAGTTGTATTTTTTTCTGAAAATGATATAATTATCTTTGTATGCGGTGAGACACGCTAACGAGACACGCTGCACTCTCTGCGAAAGAGAAATCTGCTTAAATATGGAATTGTATTTTTTTAGTGGTGTAGATAGTGGTGCAAAATATTTATTGAAAGGAGCTGTATAGATGGTAAGAAAAAAACAGAATATAAATAATGCTGCTGAAAAAAGCAGACTCGGTGTATCGGGATTTCTTGCTGTAATCGGACTATATTTCGCAAAACTTCTTGCCGCATTACTGCTCGGAATTATTAAAGGCATAAAATTCATTTTCAGAGAGATAAAAGAACTTATCATCCTTTCAGCAAAGGCTGTAAGATGGATATACAATGACCTTTCTGCTCCGATGAAGGAAAGACGTGAGCTTAACAAGGAGCTCCGCCGAAATATGCGCAAAGCCAAAAAGGAAGGCAAGGATGCCTACAGAAATGCGTCAAAAAAATTCTGGATGTCCTATATGTTCGGAAAAAGCGGTGTTGTGTTTACATCACTCAATTATCTTCTTCCGATAGTTTCGGTATTTATGCTTGTGGCTGTGATAAGATACGGCTCAACTCTTGAATACGGAATAAGCGTAAGCTACAAGGACAAGGAGCTCGGTGTTGTAAATTCCGAGGCTGAATATGAGGCGGCAGGCCGTGAAGTGCGTCAGCGTATAAATTACACAGCCGAAAACAAGGCTTCAATTGACCTTAATGCACAGCTTTCTCTGAAAATCATTTCGGGCGGCGACAGGATAATGAATTCACGTCAGCTTGCAAATGAAATTCTTGCGGCATCCGATGAGGAGCTTACAGAGGCATACGGTGTTTACATAGATGATGCGTTTGTAGGTGCGGTAAAGGATAAAGAGCCTGTACAGGAGGCTCTCAGCAACAAACTGCTCAACTATCATCTTGACGGCGTGATAAAGGAGGTTTCATATAAAAATGAAATCGACTACGAAAAGGGTATGTACCTTACAGAAAGCGTTGTAAAGACAAGTGAGATGATTAATCTGCTTACATCATCAAACAAGAAAAAGGCTGTGTATATCGCACAGACAGGAGATACAGCAGTTACCATAAGTCAGAAATTCAATATGTCAGCTGACGAGCTTGAAGAAATGAACAAGGGCATTTCAAAGAGATGTCCTAAGGGAAAAATGGTAAATGTTACCGAAACAGAAAGCTTTCTTCCGATACAGTATATCCGTGAGCTTGAACTTGTTTCATTCCTTGACTATGAAACAATAGAAGTTGAAACAAGTGCGCTTAATCTCGGTGCAAGAGAAATGCTTGTAAAGGGTGAGCGAGGCGAAAAGGTAAGCAATATCGAAATTACCTACGTTGACGGCAAGGAATATTCACGAAAGACAGTAAAGGCAAAAATTACAAAGGTTCCTGTTGTTGAACAGTACGGAATAGGCACATATACAGCACGTCCCTACAGCGCAGATACAAAGCTTTACGGCACAGGACAGTTTGCATGGCCTATTGACGGCGGATGGGTAAGTGACGTATTTATCAGTGACCGAAATCACAAGGGATTTGATATTGCGGCAGACACAGGCACAGATATCTATGCGGCGGCAGACGGCGTAGTAGTTTCAGCCGGATGGAATCCGGGCGGCTACGGATATTTCGTAATGCTTGACCATCTCGACGGATATCAGACAGTTTATGCACATATGTCAATGGTTTATGCCGAACCGGGTACAGAAGTAAAAAGAGGACAGCTTATCGGTGCGGTAGGTTCAACAGGTAATTCAACAGGTCCGCACTGTCACTTTGAAGTAAGATATATGGGTGTATGTTATGACCCTGCACAGTTTATGTATACAGCAGACTATACAGAAGACCTTGTTCCGAGAGAAGACAGGGGTGTGATGTCTACTGATATATACGGAGTGCTTATCACTACAACAACAGCCGATGATACAACAACATCTTCAAAGAAAACAACAACTACCAAAAAGACAACCACAACAACGGCTGTCACAACTAAAAATGAATGACAGTGCCTAAATACATCAATATGTACATAACAATTATTTACAGTGGCGGATATTCAGTATCCGCCTGTTTTTTTATTTACTGACTTTACATTTTCCCGAAAACATAGTATAATAAAAGATAAAGTAAAATTAAATTAAGGAGCAATCTATGAAACGTAAGATAGTATCAGCCGTATCTGCACTGCTTATGGTGTGCTGTATGACAGGCTGTGGTGAACATGATGAAAAATTCACAGGCAACTGGGAAGCAGACCGAATGATAAGCGGTTCTGAAACAATTACTGATCTGAGCGGTATTCCGATATGCGCATTTATGAGATTTACTCTTAAAGAAAACGGCTCGGCAGACTGGATTCAGCCTATGGAGAGTATTAAAAATCCTTCAAAGGAAGGCATTACTGCAAAGTGGCATTCCGAAGAAGGCAAAAAAGCTGAACTCAAAATCAGTATGCCCGAAGAAAAAGACACTGTAATGGAACTTGAATATATTGACGGTGAACTCGTAAATAATACTGACGGTGTTCTTACTTATTTCAGACACGTTGATCAGTTTACCGAAACTGACGAAAGAGATATGAATACACCATTCTATGAGGCTATTCTCGGCTCTGAAAACTGATGGAGGACAAAATGAAAAAACTTAATCTTGTTTTATGCCTTACAGCCGCAGTATCAATGCTTTTCGGCTGTACAAGAAGATATGCAGATGATACACCACAGCAGTCAACACAGGCTGATTTACAGAATACAGCCGTAACAACAGAAAGCGTTTCAGAAGAAGTAACCGAACCGACTACAGAAGCTGAAAAAATTACTACAGCAGATGATTTCAAGGGTTACTGGAATCCTGTCTGCATTATCGAAAATGATACTGTAAACGAAAACTACTATAATGAAGATATTCCGCTTGATTATCTTGTACGTCTTTACATAACCGACAGCAACGGCACACTTTATGTCGGAAATACATTTGAAAACAGTGATGATGCTGACGAAGATAATTTCATGACCGAAAATCCTTTTAAATGGAATTATGACAATGGTATGCTGACAATGAATTTTGACGACGGCAGAACAATTATCGGCAAAATGAAAGACGATACTCTCATTATCACAGACGGCAGTGCGCTGAAAATCTATTTCAATAAGGAAATGGAATTCAACAAAATTGATTCAGACAGATACATCAGAAATATGTGCGGAGATGATGTTGCTGTACCGCCTGTTGAAAATCTTTTCTCAGATAATAATGAACTTTCAGAAGAAGATGTTGTCGGCAAGTGGGAATGTGTTTACTATTCAGCAGACGGAATGTCAATGGATAACTTTTTCGGTATTCCGCTTGATGAATTCTTTCAGCTTGAAGTTACTGATGATAAAAAGGCTGTTGTACGCATAGGCGGTACTGATGAGGATGCCGAAATTATTGCGTATACATGGGAAATAAACGAAAACGGCAAAATCATTCTCAGCGGTGATGACGGAGAATTTTCTGCACTTGCTGTAATTTCAGACGGTGAATTCTGTATCGAAGAAGGCACAGATACAACACGCTACAGAAAAACAGAAGAATTCAAGGATATCAACTGGGATGCTGTTAATGCTGAAAAAGCAGACGGCACGGAGAATAACTGATGAATATCGGAGTTTCTACAGCCTGTCTTTATCCCGAACCGCTTGAAGAGGCGCTTTACAGCCTTGCGGTAAACGGTGTTTCAAATGTCGAGATATTTGTGAATACACATTCCGAACTTAAAAAGAGCTTTGCACATGGTGTTGCGTCACTGCTTAAACGCTTTGATGTTAAGTGTACATCGGTTCACCCTTTTACTTGTGAAATCGAACCGCTTATGTTTTTTTCAAACTATGAGCGCAGAATAAATGATATGCTTGAATATTACAAGCTTTATTTCAGATTCATGAATATTGTGGGTGCAGATACGTTTGTTTTTCACGGCGGAAAGCCTATGTCTACTCTTACTCCCGAGCTTTACTGTGAAAGATATTTACAGCTTTACAGACTCGGAAAGGAATTCGGAGTAACTGTTGCAGTTGAAAATGTTTCACGCTGTAAGAGTGCGAATTCTTCATTTGTAAAGGATATCGCAAACCGTCTCGGAGATGAATTTGCATTTGTGCTCGATACAAAACAGGCAATAAGAGCAGGCGAAAGTCCGTTTCGTTTCATTGAGGCTGTCGGTGACAAAATCACAAATGTTCATATCAGCGATTCGGGCGAAATGGGAGACTGTCTTCTTATAGGAAAAGGGCGCTTTAATTTCAGACAGTTTTTTGAAAAGCTGAACGCCGTAAGTCCCGACTGCAATATAACACTTGAGCTTTACCGAAACGGATTCGGCGGAATAAGTGACCTTATAACAAGCTATAACACATTAAACAGAATGATTCGCAATATCGGAGGTGAAAGACAGTCATGAATTGTCCTTTCTGCAGTTTCAGTGATTCAAAGGTTATTGATTCACGACCATCTGACGACCGCATAAAAAGGCGCAGAGAGTGTATAAAATGCCACGGAAGATTCACTACATATGAAATAGTTGAAAAGCCGTTGCTTATGGTTGAAAAACGTGACGGAAGCTTTCAGCCTTTTGACCGCAACAAGCTTATACAGGGCATATATTCCGCAATCAAAAAGCGTCCTGTAAATATAGCACAGGTATCTGAAATAGCAGACTATGTGGAAAATTACTTTGCAAACAAGCTGTGTACAGTTGCAGAGTCAAAGGAAATAGGTGCGCTTGTGCTTAACAAGCTCCGTGAAATAGACCCTGTTTCGTACATAAGATTTGCGTCTGTATATGAAGATTTCACAGATACAGAAAGCTTTGTTGCAGTAATCAGCGAGCTTGACAAGAAGAAAGACAGCGTATCTACTGAACAGGAATCCTGATATCAGAACCGTCTTCACTATAGACAAGTGATGCTACAGCGATATTATCGCAGACAATCAGCTCCGCAAACATTTTTCTGTTTTCGGGGCTGTAATTT
Organism: Ruminococcus sp.; assembly: GCA_024403965.1. Taxonomy (GTDB): domain Bacteria; phylum Bacillota; class Clostridia; order Oscillospirales; family Ruminococcaceae; genus Ruminococcus. The sequence continues at coordinate 17,499 of JAKSQU010000003.1, read as the reverse complement.
TTAACGCTGTAGACGAAAATACGACCATTTCTGCCTGTATATCTGCGGAGCGGAAGTCCCTGTTTATCCTGTATAACGGCATAGCTTTCGTATTCGTCGGAAAATACAGACGGGATAGTGACATTTTTTTCTGAAATTTCTTCGACTTCCCATCCGTGAGATGCGAAATAGTCCATACGTTCAGCCGTAGTAGATGCAGAAACGAAAATTTCTTCGGGCTGATTTTTCGGCACGGACATATTTTTCAGAAATACAGCACCGCCGACAGTGACGGCAAGAATTGTGATAATCAGCAGTTTTTTCTTCATAACGACTCCTTAAAACAAAATAAAAAATAAAAGAAAAAATGCGGCGCAGCCGCCACACACCAGAGCCACGAGAGATGTTATCTCTCGTGCAGGGGGTGAACGAGGGGGACAGAGTCCCCCTAAGAAAGCAGTAAAGCGAACGAAGTAACGCTTTACGAACCGAGCCTGATAATCAGCGGAGAAAAGGTTGTTTTCTATCCGTTTTTTAGTAAACAGGTAATCTGACGGGCGGCGGGTCGCCGCACCTGCAATGTAATATTATTCTCACAGGCAGAAATATAGAACAGAAAGGAAAAAATCATGCCGCAGATACGTCTTGACAAATTTATTTCCGAAAGAACAGAATACACAAGAAGTCAGATAAAACAGCTTGCCGCAAAAGGCTCTGTTGCCGTAAACGGTACTGCTGTGAAAAAATCCGACACCAAAATAGACAGCGAAAAGGACACAGTTACTGTGTGCGGACGTGCGCTTTCAGAAAGCCGATACAGATATTTTCTCCTTAACAAGCCGCAGGGATATGTTTCATCAACAGAAGATACAGACGGCGAAAGCGTACTTAAACTCATTCCATCCGAACTGCGCACAAAGGGACTTTTTCCTGCGGGCAGACTTGACAAGGATACCGAGGGGGCACTCCTTATAACTGATGACGGCGAGCTTGCACATCGTATGCTCTCACCAAAGCACCATATCCCCAAAATTTATATTGTGAAACTTGACAGACTGTTTGAAAACAAATATATTAACCAATTCGCCAACGGCATGGTTCTTGCCAATGGTGACGTTTGTGCGCCAGCAAAGGTCAGAATGGCAGAAAACTGCGAAAAACTGGCGTTTGTAGAGCTTACAGAGGGTAAATATCACCAGGTAAAACGAATGTTTGCCGCCGTAGGAAATCATGTACAATTTTTAAAGCGTGTTTCACTCGGAAGTCTCATTCTTCCCGAAAAACTGGGAACAGGACAAGCTATGGAATTATTGCACAAAGATGTTGAAAACTTATTTGAACCGCTTGATTTTGACCTTTTTTTCGAGAAATTTGCACCGATTTTTTCGGCAAACTTAATAAACAACTAATTATAACTTTGTCAATTTAACCACTTGAAAAATTGTGCGAAATTTGGTATTATATTATTGTAGCTGATACTGTGATATATTATTCCGTATCATAAAGGTGCGGTTTGATAGTTTCACTGCTGATAAACTTTACTTAATGGTCACAGCAGACACAGAGTGTGAAAGCATTCTTTCCCGTATTGCTTTAACAGTCTGTACACCATGTAAGGTTTAGGTACTGCTTTGTCGGCAGACACTTTGTTATCGGCATTAAATTTTTTGAACTGGAGGACTGGATTAAATGGCAGGTTTAACACTCAAAGGCATTTATAAAAAATATCCGGGCGGCGTAACAGCTGTAACAGATGTAAATTTAGAGATCAGAGATAAGGAGTTTATCGTTCTCGTAGGACCATCAGGTTGTGGTAAGTCTACAACTCTCCGTATGATCGCAGGTCTTGAAGAAATTTCAGAAGGCGAACTCTACATCGGAGACCGTCTTGTAAATGATATTGCTCCTAAGGACAGAGATATCGCAATGGTATTCCAGAACTACGCTCTCTATCCACACATGACAGTATTTGATAACATGGCATTCGGACTTAAGCTCCGTAAGGTACCAAAGGAAGAAATCGAAAGAAAGGTAAACGAGGCTGCTAAGATTCTCGACCTTTCACACCTTCTCGACAGAAAGCCAAAGGCTATGTCAGGTGGTCAGCGTCAGAGAGTTGCTCTCGGTCGTGCTATCGTTCGTTCACCTAAGGTATTCCTTCTCGACGAGCCTCTCTCAAACCTCGATGCTAAGCTCCGTGCTCAGATGAGAACTGAAATCTCTAAGATCCACAAGAAGCTCGGTACTACATTCATCTACGTAACACACGATCAGACTGAAGCTATGACAATGGGCGACAGAATCGTATGTATGAAGGATGGTTTCGTTCAGCAGGTTGATACACCTCAGAACCTCTATGATAACCCTGTAAACAAGTTCGTTGCAGGATTCCTTGGTTCACCACAGATGAACTTCGTTGACGCTGTTCTCAGAGAAGAATATGGTCAGTATGTTGTTGAATTTGGTTCAAACAGAGGCAACATCTACCAGATTATCGTTCCTGAGTCAAAGGTTAACGGCAATCTCGCAAGCTATGTAAACAGAGAAGTTGTTCTCGGTATTCGTCCTGAGAGCATTTACGATGATCCTGCTGTTCTTCAGTCAGCTACAACAGGTATCATTGATACAAATGTTGAAATCACAGAAATGATGGGTGCTGAAACATATCTTTATCTCCTTTGCGAAGGTATTCCGCTTACTGCAAGAGTTAACCCTAACTCAACAGCTAAGCCTGGTGATGACATTAAGGTTGCTATCGATCCTAACAAGATTCACCTCTTCGACAAGGAAACAGAGAAGGCTATCGTAAACTGATAAATTCTTTTCATATTTATCCTTTCTTTCTTAGCATGACAGGTTCATGCGCAGTGACCGCAGATACAAACTGCGGTCATTTGTTTTATGGAGGTAAAAAATGACTGAAATCAGAAAATATCTTGAAGAACATAAAAAGGAAATGACTGACCTTTTAGCTGAACTCGTTGCTGTAAAAAGCGTACAGGGTGAGGCTGAAAACGGCTATCCTTTCGGCAGAGAACCTGCAAAGGCACTTGAAATTATGCTGAAAAGCTGTGAGAATTCGGGTTTTGCCGTTGAAAATGTTGAAAACTACGTCGGTTCGGCTGATTTTGGTGAATCCCCCGAGCTTGCTGTGCTTTCACATCTTGACGTTGTGCCTGTCGGGGATGACTGGTCGGCTGACCCTTTTATTCTGAGATATGACGAAAAAACTGACAAATTAATCGGACGTGGTACAATCGACGATAAAGGTCCTGCGGTTGCGTCTCTTTTTGCGCTGAAAGCTGTAAAGGAACTCGGTATTCCGCTTAAAAAGGGAGTTCGTCTTATTTTCGGCACAAATGAAGAAAACGGCTCGGCTGACCTTGCGTATTACCGCAGAAAACGTGAACTGCCGAAAATGGTTTTCACTCCCGATGGTGAATATCCTGTTATAAACGGTGAAAAGGGAATGGTGAGAACACGCTTTTCAACACTCTTTACCGACGGAACAATTAAGGCAGGTACAGTTATCAACGCTGTTCCGAACAGATGTGAATTTTCAGTAAATGTTCCTTTAGCCGACGGCGTAAAGGCATATTTCGGTACTGTTGAAGGTACTGCGGCTCATGCGTCAATTCCCGAAAACGGCGAAAATGCTGTTACAAAATTCCTTTCAGAGATACAGGAATGCGACGGTTTCAACAACGATGTGTTGAAAACTTTGTCGAAACTTTTTCCGCATGGTGAAACTGACGGAAAAAGTCTTGGCATTTGCTGTGAAGACGATATATCGGGAAAAACTACCTGTGTTCTTTCAATGCTCAACACTGAAAACGGCAGAATTTACGGCGCAGTTGACGTGAGATTTCCGATAAAATGCGAACTTTTCAACATCAAGGAACAGATATGTGGAAAACTTCGTGAGAACGGTTTTCATATTGATTACTGCGAAGGCACAGAGCCGCATTATACTGACGGAGACAGTGAATTTGTAAAGTCGCTCAACAAAGTCTATGAGCGTGTAACAGGTGAAAAGGGCGGCTGTATATGTATCGGCGGCGGCACATATGTTCACGAAATTGACGGCGGAGTTGCTTTCGGTGCTGAAATGCCCGGAAAAAGCGGAAATATGCATGGCGCAGAAGAATTTATCACTCTGGAGGGACTTCTCCTTAATGCAGAGATAATGGCTGAGGCTGTTATTGAAATCTGCGGCTGATTACGGAGGTTTTATGAATTTTAGAAAATGCATGGCACTGCTGTTTGCTGATATAACTGCTGTCGGAATTATCAGCTCATGCAGTACAGGTGAAAAGGTCGGCTCTGTACCTGATAACGTAACTGAAACTACTAATGCTGTAACTGAAACAGCAACCGCTCCCCCTGTTACAACCTTACCCGAAATTCCGCTTGATTTACCGACGATAAAAAAACAGGAATATGAAGAATTTTACGAGACTGAAAAGGGTAAGTTAAAAAACGGCATGAGAGTCGGCTGTGACTATGATGATTTCAGCGGTGACGGATATGTTGTCGGTTTCGGTGAAGGCGGAATCCTTGAAATCAGCGTAAAACTGCCGTCTGACCAGTACTATGACCTTACATTCCGTACAGCGTCAAACGATATCAGCAGACTCGGTATTACAGCTGACGGAAAGACAATTGCTGAATTTGACACATCAGACAACGGCATATTTACAGATATCACAGTAAGCGGAGTTTATTTAAGCAGAAATACATCTGTAATCGGAATACAGTCTGCTTTGGGTGATTTTGCAGTGGATTTTGTGAAAATCACAGACGGTAAGTGTGCAAGTGAAAACACAGCACTCCGCACAAGAAAGCCTGTGAATAAAAATGCATCTGACGAGGCTGTTTCGCTTATGAATTCTCTTGCGGACTGCTACGGAAAATACATCATCACAGGACAGTATGTTTCTGATGAAAACAATGCTGAAATTGAACTCATCTACAATACGACAGGAAAATATCCCGTTGTGAGATGTTCAGAGCTTTCAGACAGCAAGGCTGAAACCGATGCAGTTGCTGAATGGTACAGAAACGGCGGTATTCCTTTTATTACATGGTACTGGAATTCACCTTCTGACGAGAGCAGTGTGCTTAGTGAGAAAACAGATTTTTCACTTTCAGACGCAGTATGTGAAAAGGACATTGCAAAGCTTTCATTAAAGGATATTGAAAAGCTGTGCAGTGACGGAGAAATTTCAGAGCAGTGTCTTGCACTTGTCCGTGATATAGACAGTACAGCTGAAATTCTCGGCAGACTTGATAAACAGAATATCCCTGTATTATGGAGACCTTTGCCCGAAGGCGGCGGTAACTGGTACTGGTGGGGTGCTGACGGCGAAAAGGCTTATAAATGGCTTTGGGAGCTTGTGTACAATCGTATGACAGCGTATCATAAGCTCAGTAATCTGCTTTGGGTATGGAATGGTCAGAGTAAGGAATACATGGTAAACAGAAGTATGTTTGACATAGCGTCGGCTGATATCTATATCAGCGGTGAAAAGGACTATGGAAACCGTTTCTGCGAAAAATTTGCTGCGATACAGCGTTTTGTCGGTGAGGATAAGCTGATTGCTTTAAGCGAATGCGGAAGTGTTCTCGATACTGTATCAGCTTTCAGAGACAATGCTGTATGGTCATTTTTCGGCTTATGGAACGGTGAATACATCATGACCGAAAGCGGTGAATATTCCGAAGAATACACAGGTCTTGACGCACTTCTTAGTGCATATAATTCTGAGGGAGTGCTTACTCTTGACGAGTATCGTGAGGTGAACGGCATTGGCGAATGAGAATATGGTCTGCGGAAGACTTTCCGCTGAACAGACCGAACTGCAAGGCAAAATGAGAGATAAGGTTTCGGCTGACGGAATAAAGGCGGTCAGCTTTAAGGTATGGGAAATTCTCTGTCTTCTTCCCTTTGCCGAAACTGAAGATATCTACGCACTCATGGAAAATGACTTTGCACCTGTAAACAGAACAAAGAGAACATTTACCGAACTGCGCTGTGCGGCACAGCAGACAGCCGAAAAAAAGGTCGGTCTTGAAGGCAGTGTGACTCTTGACAAAATATACGATATACTTATGAAGGAAAGCAGTATATCCGAGGATGACAAAAATGCACTTATGAAACGTGAGTGTGAAATAATAGTACAGTATGCTGTTCCGAGAAATTTCGGAAAGGTGCTGTTTGATGCCGCAAAAATCCGCAAGAGAAAAATTTTCATGATTTACAGCGGAATATATCCGAGAGACGTAATTGCGGCTGTGCTTGACAAATGCGGCTACAGCGGTGGAAAGGCACTTATTATACCGGGTGAACTGAATATTCCCGATGCCGCAGAATCGGGTTATCTTGAACCGCTTGCCGAAAAGGCAAAGTGCAGTAACGGACAGATTATTCATATAGGCAGTGACATAAAGGCGGATGTTGAATCACCTGTTATGCGTGGTATGAAATCTCTGCTTTTACAGGAAACAACTCCCCTTATGATTAAGTCGGGACGTTTCAGAGGATATATACAGGCAAAGTACATTTATGATTATGATACGGCAGATTTCTTTGCATTCCGCTGTGTGCTTGGTCTTTACAGACTTTACGGATTTGATGTACCGCAGAATAAGGCAGTAAAAAGTGATTTCTGCGGAAATGCCTATATGATGGGATTTTTAGTGCTTGGTGCATTAAGTCTTATTTCAGATTACAAATGTCCCGACGGTGTATACGAAAGCATTGTAAGGGCATTAAGGGAAAATCCCGAAACTGCACAGGGCGAAAAGGATTTCAAGGCACTTTACAGTCATTATTTCGGCAGAATAAAAATGCTGACAAGTACAAAAGGCTGTGATTTACCGCTTGAATTCCTTGTAAAACACGCCTATGCGACAGACAGGGAGATACTTAAACCATATCTCTCAGAAAGTGACTTTGAAAAGTGGGGAGAATGTTCATGTGAACCTGACCTTGCACCTGTTTATTCACATAAGGTCAGAAAAAACGCCCTTCAGCGACTTGCTGACAGACTTTTCCCGCCGCACAGCAGAGTAAGAAACATAACCGAGGATATTCTCGGAAAGATGAAGAAAATCCGACACCGAAAATAAACCCGAAACAGCCGAATTCTGTATTTTTCGGCACAAGGTTTCGACGGCATAATTCAACAACTCATTCATTTTATATTTCTCGTGGATAAGTAACCATAAAACAAAAAATAAACCGTTGCGGATAAATGCTTTAGTGTGTTATTATGGAAAACAGAGAAGAAATCTCATAATAATTCATCTACGGAGGTATAAAACAATGAATAATAAAATTAAGGTGCTTATAGGTGACGATAGTGCCGAAACAGGCGTAAGCGTAGCAAACAAACTGCGTGAAAGAGGTATGTATGCATATACAAGAAGAAAAGACCTTGGCATAATACTTGAGTCTATCAGAAAAGACCCGCCCGATGTTGCGGTGCTTGACGTTGATACGCATAACGGTGATGTAATTGCAGTAATGAAAGGCGTAAAGGAGCTTGGCGTAAAACCGCCTGTATTTATTGTAGCGTCTTCATATGACAATGAATTCATAGAGCGTCAGGTAACTGAAAACGGAGCGTCAAAATTTCTGCTTAAACCATATGACGCAGATGACCTGTGCAGTGCCATAAATTCAGCAATCGGCGACAGGGCAAATACCATAAGCGACGATATGGAGCTTGTTGTTACGGATATTATTCATCAGCTTGGAGTGCCTGCACATATAAAGGGATATCATTATCTCCGTACAGCAATACTCTATTCCATAGAAGACAAAACACTGCTCGAAAGCGTAACGAAACTGCTTTATCCGACAGTTGCGGGAATATATGAAACCACGTCATCAAGAGTGGAAAGAGCAATCCGCCATGCAATAGAAATAGCATGGGACAGGGGAAATGTTGATACACTGAATTCATTTTTCGGATATACTGTTGATACAGGCAAGGGCAAGCCGACAAATTCGGAATTTATAGCCCTTATAACAGACAAACTCCGTCTCAGATTCAAGGCGGTGCTTAAACGATAATACATAAGGAGAAGATTAATTATGTCATTCAGAAAGATTGATATTGCGGATTTACAGTTTAATCCGTTCACAAAAATCGGAAAGGAATGGATGCTTATTACAGCAGGAAACAAGGATTCATTCAATTCACTTACAGCGTCATGGGGACAGCTTGGCGTACTGTGGAATAAAAATGTTTTCACATGTTACATAAGACCTACACGCTATACAATTGACTTTATCGAAAGAGAAGAATATCTCACAGCGTCATTCTTTGGCGAAGAATACAGAAGTGCACTTTCATATTATGGTTCACATTCGGGCAGAGATGTAGACAAGGCAAAGGAAACAGGTCTTACACCTGTCGAGATTGACGGTCACATGACATATGAACAGGCTGATATGGTAATCGTATGCCGTAAGCTTTACAAGTACGGTATGGAAGAAAAGGGATTTATTACAGACGACGGACTTCCGTCACAGTTTTTCAGTACAGACCCTTATCATAAAGCATTTATTTCAGAGATTGCAGAAGTGTATGTAAAGGAATAATATCATATGCGGACAGGTCGTTTTACGGCTTGTCCGCCCTTTTTTTAGCAATATTCATTGACATTGACAATTCATAGTGATATAATAAAATGTGTATGTGCGGACGGCGTACAGATATATATAATTAACGTCCGAAATAAATATGTGGAGAAATCAAATGATAAAGACAGTAAACGGTATAAAAATAAACTATGAAGAAAAGGGCGATGGTGACCTTATTGTTCTTCTTCACGGATGGGGAAGCAATATCGGTCTTTTCGCAAATCTTATAGACCTTCTTGCACCGAAATACAAGGTAGTTGCAATGGATATGCCGGGTTTCGGCAAGAGCGAAGAACCGCCTTCTGCGTGGGAAGTAAGCGACTATGTGCAGTTTGTTATTGATTTCCTTAAAGATTATGACAATAAGGAAATTATGTTTCTCGGTCACAGCTTCGGCGGTCGTGTAATCATCAAGATGAACAGCAGAAACGACCTTCCTTTCACAGTTTCAAAGGTTATTTTAGTAGACAGTGCGGGTATTCTTCCGCCTAAGACAAATAAAAAGAGTTTCAGAACATATTACTATAAGCTTGGCAAGGCTGTGCTTTCATTAAAGCCTGTGCAGTTTTTTGCGCCCGATGCACTTGAAAATTTCCGCAAGAAAATGGGCAGTGCAGACTATGCGGCGGCATCTCCGCTTATGCGTCAGGTTCTCGTAAAAACTGTAAACGAAGACCTTGAACCGCTTCTTCCTAATATAAAATGCTCTACACTTCTTGTGTGGGGTGTGAATGATACAGCAACTCCCCTTTCAGACGGTGAAAAAATGGAAAAGCTTATTCCCGATTCGGGTCTTGTAAAGCTTGAAAATGCAGGACATTATTCATTCCTTGAACAGCAGTTTACATTCAATCGTGTAATGTCATCTTTCTTAAAGCTTGACGAATGAAATAAGAGTTAGGAGAATACAGATGTATACAGTATTATGGATAATTTTTGCGGCGGTTACGCTTACAGCAACTGTGCTTTATGCACTTCGTGAATTTCACATGCTTCAGCTTAACGGCTACAAGACCCCCGAACATTCATGGTGGATGAAGAAGAATAAAAGAAGATATATTCTTCCCCTTGCACTTCTTGTTTTACAGTTTCCGATAATCCTTTTCTGCGGAAAAACCGGAATGATTTTAATGACTTTGATAAATGCATTTTTCATTGCAGTTTACAAGCCCGGAAAGAAATTCAAGAAACCGCTTAAATATACAGCAAGAGTAAAACGCATGATGACTACATTCTTTATTCTTGTGGCTGTATTCTATGTTATTGCAGTTATACTCGGAACAAAAAACGGCACAGAAAAATTTGCCGATAAGATAAGCAGTATTCTTGTAAATACAGCACTTTACATAACACCGATACTTGTACCGCTTTCAAACATCATAAACAAGCCTGTTGAAAAGTCAGTACAGAACTGGTATATCAATGACGCAAAGAGAATTTTAAGCGAATGTCCGTCACTTCATAAGGTAGGTATCACAGGCAGCTACGGAAAAACAAGCATGAAATTCTACCTTGACGAACTTCTCAATTCACAGTATAATACACTCAAAACTCCCGAAAGCTTTAATACTCCTATGGGTGTTACAATCACAGTAAGAAACAGCCTTAAATCAACTCATGAATATTTCATCTGTGAAATGGGCGCAAGACGTGTTCACGAAATCAAGGAACTCTGCGGAATTGCAGATCCGCACGATGGTATTATCACATCAGTAGGACCGCAGCACCTTGAAACTTTCGGTTCAGTTGAAAATGTTACAAACACCAAGTTTGAACTTGCTGACCATGTAAAAGCAAAGGGCGGAAAAATCTACTTAAACGGCGACAATGAGTATATCCGTGCAAAAGCACCGCAGTACAAGGGTGCAGTACTCTACGGACTTACTGAAGGAAATGACTACCGTGCAACAGATATAAAGGTATCCGACAGGGGCACACAGTTTACAGTTACAGCACCCGACGGCGAAAAGAGAGAATTCTCAATGAAACTCTTAGGCGAACACAATGTTCAGAATGTTCTCGGTGCAATTGCATATGCACACGGCACAGGAATTCCGCTTGAAAAGCTTACACTTCCTGTAAAGAGAATTGCCGCAGTACCGCACCGTTTACAGCTTTTAGACAAGGGCAATGGTCTTACATTCATTGATGATGCATACAACTCAAATCCGAGCGGATGCCGTGCAGCACTTAATGTACTCGGACTTTTCGATGCATGCCGTATTCTTGTTACACCCGGTATGGTTGAACTCGGTGCAAAACAGGAAGAACTCAACTATGAATTCGGACAGGAAGCCGCAAAGGCTTGCGACTACATAGTTCTCGTAGGCAAAAATCAGACACAGCCTATTTTCAATGGTATCAAGGACTCAGGCTACGATATGAACAGAGTTTTCGTAGCAGACAGCCTTAATGAAGCACTCACACAGGTGCATTCATATCAGACAGACAAAAAGAAGATTGTTCTCCTTGAAAACGATCTTCCTGACAATTATTAATATATAAGGAGATAATAGTATGAAAATCAATCTCGCAGTTTTATTCGGCGGAAAAAGTGTAGAACATGAAGTATCCGTAATCTCAGCTGTTCAGGCAATAGCAAGTATCGATAAAGAAAAATACAATATCATACCTGTTTACATGACAAAGAAAAGCGAATTCTGGACAGGCGAAAAGCTTATGGACATCAACAGCTTTAAGGATATCCCGTCACTCCTTAAAGAATGTACAGAATGTGTATTCGTAAGAAGTGAAGGCAAGGTACAGCTTGTTCGTCAGAAGGCAAAGAAATTCGGCTCAAATGTAATTTCAGACATCGACATCGCATTCCCTATCGTTCACGGTACAAATGTTGAAGACGGTGCATTACAGGGATATTTACAGACACTCGATATTCCGTATGTAGGCTGTGATGTTCTTGCATCTGCTGTAGGTATGGATAAGTTTGTTATGAAAATTCTTCTTAAGGATGCAGGTTTCCCTGTTCTTGACTGCTGTCGTTTCTCATCATATGAGATTGAAGAAATGGACAATATGATTGCACAGGTTGAAAAGAAGTTCGGCTATCCTGTAATCGTAAAGCCTATCAACCTTGGTTCAAGCGTTGGTATTTCAAAGGCAAGCGACAGAGACGGTCTTATCCGTTCAATCGAAGAAGCATTTGAATTTGCAGACAGAATTCTCGTTGAACCTGCTGTTGTACAGCTTAAGGAAATCAACTGCTCAGTTGTCGGTGACAGCGAAGAAGCAGAGGCATCTGTATGTGAAGAGCCTATACAGGCAGGCGGAGACGAAATTCTCAGCTATGAACAGAAATACGTTGGCGGCGGCGGAAAGAACGGCGGCGGTTCTAAGGGTATGGCTACTCTTAAAAGAAAAATCCCTGCTGATATCACACCTGAACAGGATGAATTCGTTAGAAAGACCGCTGTAGATGCTTTCAGATATCTCGGCTGTAACGGCGTTACAAGAATTGACTTTATGCTCGATATGGCTACAGATAAAATCTATATCAACGAAATCAATACAATCCCGGGCTCGCTCGCTTTCTACTTATGGGAGCCTAAGGGCGTTAAGTATGCTGAACTTCTTGAACGTCTCATTCAGCTTTCTTTAAAGCGCTACAGACAAAATGAGAAAATCAGCTACGCTTTCGATACAAACATTCTCTCAATGGGCGGCTCATTCGGCTCAAAGGGTAGTAAGAGATAATCTGAGTGATTAATATTCAGCGCAACTTATTTGGGAAAGAACCTTTCTTTAGAAAGGTTTTTCCCAGTAAATTACACGGAATACCATTCACACAGATTACATCTGCAACGTTAAGGAGGTTTTTGAAATGACGGAAAAGGAAAAACAGCAGGCAGGAGAATTATACGATGTAAGAGATCGTGAACTTGCCGACAAAAGAAACAACATCAAGAAATTATGCACAGAATACAATCTCGCACCATACAATGATTTTCAGAAAAAAGAGCGTCTCCTTGACAGAATAGTTGCGCTTAAAGGTGAAAACATAGTGGTAGAGCCTGGATTTGTATGTGAATACGGCTACAACATTATTATCGGTGACAATTTTTATGCAGGTCACAATTTTATGGTACTTGACAGTGCGGAAATAGTATTCGGTGACAATGTATTTATCGGCTCAAACTGTTCAGTTTACACAGATGTTCGTCCTATGGACGCAGAAACAAGAAACAAGGGACTTAAAATGGCAAAGCCTGTAAAGATAGGCAGTAATGTAAGCATTGGCGACAATGTTGCAGTAATGCCCGGCGTTACAATCGGTGATAACGTGGTTATTGAAAGCGGAAGCATGATTTTTGAAGATATTCCGTCAGACAGTTTTGCATCCGGAAATCCCTGCAAGGTAATCAAGAAGATATGAAAGGCGGTCGGAATATCCGATGAATACACTGCATTTCAAATACGCAGTTGAAATTGAAAAAACACGTTCCATTACACAGGCGGCAGAAAATCTTTATATGGCTCAGCCTAATCTCAGCAAGGCTATAAAGGAACTTGAACAGACTCTTGGAATTACAATTTTCAGACGTACATCAAAGGGTGTTATCCCTACAGACCAGGGTATAAAATTCCTTGAATACGCAAAGCAGATACTTGTTCAGATAGACAATATGGAGGCTATACATTCTCCCGACAAGCCGAGAAACAACAAGCTGAGAATATCTGTACCGAGAACAGGCTATATTTCAAAGGCATTTTCAGAGTACATAGCAAAGCTTGAAACAGAAGAAGACCTTGAAATTATTTTCTGCGAAACAAATTCACTCAGAACAATTGAAAATGTCCGTGAAAAAGGCTATGATTTCGGAATTATCCGATATAACACAGCGCATGAGAAATATTTCACAGATTTTCTTGCTGAAAAGAGTCTTGAAAGCAAGCTTTTATGGGAATTTAAAATGCTTGCCGTAATGTCCGAAGACCATCCTTATGCAAAGAATGAAGAAGTGGAAATAACATATTCTCTGCTTTCCGACAGCTACACGGAGCTTGGACAGGGTGATGACGCAGTGCCGTATGTATCGGGTGCAGTTGAAAAGCTTTATGCCGCAAACAGAAGTGAGGGTGTGCCGTTTAAAAAGGTACTTCTTTATGACCGAGGCAGCGGACTTGATTTTCTTGTAACAGTGCCGCAGGCATTTATGCTTGACTCACCTATGCCCGAAAGTCTTTGCGGAAAATACGGACTTGTTCAGAGAAAGTGTGATTTCCCTGACAACAGCTATAAGGACGTAATAATTTACGCATCGGGACATAAGCTTTCAGTAAATGAACGAAATCTCATAAACAGACTTTACGAAGTGCGCAACGAAGTAGCATTCAACGATTACAAATAACAGAAACGGGCGATATTGTGCGCCCGTTTCTTTTTCTGTCAATAAGTTCAGATTAGTTATATGCATGGACATCGTTTCATCATCCGTCAGCCCATTCTGTAGGGGCGCACCCATGTGTGCGCCCGTCGGGTTACAATGCAGCTTTCGGGCGGACACACGGGTCCGCCCCTACTATATATTAGGGCAGCATTATACAATTTTGTGTCTGTAGGGGCGGCGAATCGCCGCCCCTACAGACACAAAATTGATTTCCGTACAACAGGTTTAATCACACTTGACACAGGTATTCTTTTGTGATATAATTACACTGTATAATTTTGTATACAAAACGTACAGCGTCGTACGGAAAGAATTTATAAAAGTAAAAGAGGTATGGAAAATGTTTGAGATACTTGAAAAAAAATGTCTTAATCCTACCGTTACTCTTATGCGTATCAATGCACCGAGAGTAGCAAAGAAGGCAGAACCGGGACAGTTTATTATTCTCAGAACAGATGAGAACGGTGAGCGTATTCCGCTTACAATTGCAGATTATGACCGTGAAAACGGCAGTGTAACAATTATATTCCAGATTGTTGGTGCTACAACTGAAAAGCTCAACCACATGAACGAGGGCGAATGTCTTCACGATTTCGTAGGACCGCTCGGACGTGCTACTGAAACAGAAGGCTTAAAGAAGGTTGCTGTTGTAGGCGGCGGCGTAGGCTGTGCTATTGCATATCCTGTAGCAAAGAAACTTCACGAAATGGGCGTTGAGGTTCACTCAATCGTTGGTTTCAGAAATAAAGACCTTGTAATCCTTGAAGAAGAATTCAAGAACGCAAGTTCTAAGTTTGTACTTATGTCAGATGACGGCTCAGCAGGTGAAAAGGGTCTTGTTACTGATGCTCTCAAGTCACTTATCGACAGCGGTGAGAAGTATGACAGAGTAATCACAATAGGTCCGCTCATCATGATGAAGTTTGTATGCCGTCTTACAAAGGAATATGAAATTCCTACAGTTGCATCAATGAACCCTATCATGATTGACGGTACAGGTATGTGCGGCGGCTGTCGTCTTACTGTAGGCGGACAGACAAAGTTTGCATGTGTTGACGGACCTGAGTTTGACGGTCATCTTATCGACTTTGATGAGGCTATGGCAAGAGGTGCTATGTACAAGCAGTTTGAGCGCAAGGCTCATGAAGACACCTGTAATCTTTTCAAGGAGGTAAAGTAAAATGCCTAATATGTCACTTACAAGAAATGAAATGCCTGTTCAGGATGCAGACGTAAGAAATAAGAATTTCAAGGAAGTTGCTCTTGGATATACAGAAGAACAGGCTGTAGATGAGGCAAAGCGCTGCCTTAACTGCAAGAATAAGCCATGTACAAACGGATGTCCTGTACAGATTGACATTCCCGGATTTATCTCAAAGGTTGCAGAGGGCGATTTTGACGGTGCATATGCAGTAATCACAAAGTCAAGCTCACTTCCTGCTGTATGCGGACGTGTATGTCCACAGGAAACACAGTGCGAATGCAAGTGTGTAAGAGGAATCAAGGGCGAGCCTGTTGCAATCGGAAGACTTGAAAGATTTGTAGCAGACTGGCACAATGCAAATTCAACAGGCGCAGCAGAAAAGCCTGTATCAAACGGCCACAAGGCAGCTATTATCGGTTCAGGTCCTTCAGGACTTGCATGTGCAGGCGACCTTGCAAAGAAGGGTTATGATGTAACAGTATTCGAGGCACTTCACGTTGCAGGCGGCGTTCTTTCATATGGTATTCCTGAATTCAGACTTCCTAAGTCAATCGTTCAGAAGGAAATCGAAGGACTCAAGGCACTCGGCGTTAAGGTTGAAACAAATACAGTTGTCGGCAAGACAGTTTCAATTGACGAGCTTATGAATGATGAAGGCTTTGAAACAGTATTTATCGGTTCAGGCGCAGGTCTTCCAAGATTTATGAATATTCCTGGTGAAAACCTTAATGGTGTATATTCAGCAAATGAATTCCTTACAAGAATCAATCTCATGAAAGCATACAAGGAAGACAGCACAACACCTATCAAGGCTGGTACAAAGGCTGTAATCGTAGGCGGCGGCAACGTTGCAATGGATGCTGCAAGATGTGCAAAGAGACTTGGTGCAGATGTAAGCATTGTTTACAGACGTACAGAAAAGGAACTTCCTGCAAGAGCAGAAGAAGTTGAACACGCAAAGGAAGAAGGAATCAGATTCTGTTTCCTTACAAATCCTATTGAAATAAAGTCAGACGAAAACGGCTGGGCAAAGAGTGTTGTATGTGAAAAGATGATGCTCACAGAACCTGACGCATCAGGCAGAGCAAAGGCAGTAGCAATCGAAGGTGAATTTGTTGAAATCGAGGCTGACTGCGTAATCATGTCAATCGGTACATCACCAAATCCGCTTATCAAGTCAACAACAGCAGGTCTTGACACACAGAAGTGGGGCGGAATCATTGCTGATGACAATGGTGCAACATCAAAGTCAGGCGTTTACGCAGGCGGAGACGCTGTAACAGGTGCAGCAACAGTAATTCTTGCAATGGGTGCAGGTAAAAAGGCAGCTGCTGCAATGGATGAATATATGCAGAATAAGTAATATATAATTCAAACAGCACAAATCAGCTGAAGTGGATTTGTGCTGTTTTTATGGAGAAAATATGGTAAGATACAAATTTGATAAGTTAAAAATAATAGGAATTATAATTTTTCTTTTAGTATCCGGATTTTTGTTTTGTAAGCCATACAGTACTGCTTCAAAATGGTATAAAGCTAAAAAGTGTGGTGTATGTTCAGAGGCAGTTGTCACTAATATAGAACATTATTACATAGATGATTCAAAACATACTGAATTAAAAATAAATTACATCTATGAAGGTAAAGAGTATAGTCAAATTACCGAAATATACAAGAATAAAGTTCGTGTCGGAGATAAGATGGAGATAGTGATAAATCCCCAAAATCCATCTGAAATTGTAGTAAATCCCATTTCGGAATTGATTTTAGAAATGGTTATAGCCACGCTATTCGGTGCAGGAAGCTTTTTATATCTGTATCTTGAGCTTAAAAACAGAAAGTACATAAATGGTCTGATAGATGCGGATATGTATGTAATTGCTGAATATGACCGTGAGACTGAATCCGGAACACGAGTAAATAACGTAAGATACACAACATCGGTATTCATATATCAGAATGGTTATGAGGTGATTGAGTTTATGTCAAAACCACATCATCCTAATAAAGTAATGTTTACTAATGGTGATACCGCAAGAGTTTATGTTGACCTTAATGGTGACAGGAAAAAGTATTATGTTGTTGTATAAAAATAACGGAGAGAAATCATCAGCATTTCTCTCCGTATTTATTTTATAAATTAAGAATTTCGTTCTTATGTTTACAGGGATTTGCGGTCGCCCTGCACCTTCGCAATATATTTTTGTAGGGGCGGCGTTTCGCCGCCCGAAGATACACACAACACCACACGGGCGGCG
>JAKSQU010000029.1 GCA_024403965.1 Ruminococcus sp. | reverse complement strand
TGACAAAAAAATTACTTCGCAATACTCACACATTAATTATGCGGTATTGCCTTAATCAAATTTTTCAAGATATTCTTGAACATATCCCGGAATATCGGGAATATTATCACTCTCATCGTAACAGACATTACTAAGTGATACAAGTATATAATCAGTTTTATCAGAATTATCATTAATCTGCGGATTTTCATGCACAGTTCTTTCCCATAACAGAACAGTTCCTTTTCTATCAATCTTTATATTAATATCCGCCATAAAGCCGTCTTCCATGTTTTTCTGAATATTGAATACATATATTCCGTTTTCTTCTGCTGATGAAATATCTGTAATTTCATCAGCAAATTCGTGAAGATGAACCATTTGACTTTTTATTTCAGATTTAATCTGCTGATATGATAATTCTGGGGCATTATAGAATTTATTACCATATGATGCATTGTAGGTTATTCCGTTTTCATCGGTAAGCTGTTCCATGCTTTCGTCAGTATCATTCCCTGTTTCAAGCAGTGCATATTCTTTAAAGCCGTCTGTCTCCATTCCGTAAAGCATTGCATAACAGTTTTTATCAGTTCCTTTGATTTCTGTGTATTCAGTGCCGTATGTATAGTCAATTTTCATTTTTCCGCTGACGGATTCTCCTTGATAATTCATATTATCTATAACCGCAGACATATTTTCACAGCTTTCTTCGGGGAACTCTGTAAGATACTGCATATATCCGAGTTTATCAGAAAAAAGACTTTCGGTCAGAATTTTCATATAGCTTTCAGTTTCATTGTCTGACGGATAGTAACAGATTTCATTATTCCCAATAATTCCGCTTTCTGAAATAAACATCTCTCCAATGAAATAATTTTTACCATGGAAAATAACGCTTAAATCTTCGTCACTCTTTATCCATTCCTTTTCTGACAGAATGCTGAATAATTCTTCAATTATGTCACATCTGAACTGTACATTTTTTCCGCCATCCTGTGCAAAAGCATTTTCACGGAGTCTGATAACATAATAAGAATCGTGATTTTCACTTACAGACTTAATAAGCTGATGTGCTTTTTCGCTGTCGGAAAATTCAGCAGATGTTGTTTCAGCTGTAGTTGTTTCAGTTTCACTTATATTTGTGCTGACAATCGGCTGATTACTAAATCGGCTTAAATATAACAAACCGCCGCCTAACGCACCTGTCAGTATAAGCAATGCGGATGCAGCTGAAAGAAAGCTTTTCTGCTTGTTTTTACGCAAAACGAATACTTCTGTATCATCGCTGTAATCTTCAGAGTTGTTTTCAGATAGAAGATTCTGGCTTATTTTGAAAATTCTTTCCTTCTCATTCTTCGGAACACTGAATTCTGCAAGCTTATTTACAACATAATCATCGCTATTTTCGAGAAATTTTAAATTAAGTTCTGACTTTTTCATATAAGCTCCTCCTTTGAAAATCCGGACTTTTCGAGCATGGTTTTCAGCTTTCTGACAATTCTTGATGAACGTACTCTTACCGACTGCGGAGTCATTGAAATCATTTTTGAGATTTCGGCTGATGTGCGGTTATAATAGTATTTCTGAATTATAATCGTCCTGTCGGGTTCATCAAGAGAATTAATTATGCCGAGCATTTTTCTCTGCATTTCGTGCTTTTCAGTGTCATATTCTATGTCACTATCGGATTTAAGCTGCAAAACAGCATCAGTATCAATCGAAACTGTTTCAGCAGATGCTGTAAGCTTTCGGAAATAATTTACTGCCTTACGTCTTGCGACAGTACCGATAAAGCCGCTTAAATCTCCGTGATTTTCTGCAGATGAATCATAGTATCGAAAAACATCGGCAAAAACATCACCTGTGCATTCGTCAATGTCTTCTTTCGTTCCGCAGCTGCGGAGTTTATTAAAAACAATTGCATATACATAGTCACAATATTCATCAAACAAAAGCTTAAATGCATTCTGCCTTGATTTTTTCATTAGAGTACGAAATTTATCATGTGTCATATATACACCCCCGTCGGCAATATTTGTTCTTTCATTATATCTATTCAAAACTGATGGCGAAAGTGTAACATATATTTGGAAAAATCAGAATTAATACACATTTTACCTTAAAATAAATCAAGCATACTGTCAAGATATGTCATTTCTCTCACATTTATCTGAAATTCGGGTTTTACCATATAGTACAGCAGTAATTCAAGTACAAGCGCAGAGCCGAGTCCGCGTCCTTCAATTTTGAAATTGGAAAAGCCGTTAGGAAGATAAATATTTTTTATATCATCTGTACTGATAAACATCGGATTTTTCATTGCTTTTGAAAACAGATATCCGCCTGTGCCGTCGGGTGCACTGCATTTATGCTCATGCATTTCTTCACCAAGCATTCTTCGGCTGACATTTTCGTAGCATTTCTTTCTGTCCCTACATCCGACATAACAGCATTCGTTACAAAGAAATTCAACCTTGTTCCTTTCAGTTTCAGATAAAGCAAAAAGCTGTTCATACTGTTTGTTAAGACGAAAATCGGGTACTGCATAACGGAATTCTTCACGCTGTAATTCTTCTGAAAACTGCTTAAAATCGGTAATCACCTTTGTAGTTGACGAAACATAATACAGTTTGGGATAATGCTTTTTCAGATAGCTTAAAAGCAAATCAGAATGAACAATTATGCCGCTCGCAGTACTGCTTTTTTCTTCAAACAGCCGACAAAGGTCATTGCATTTTCTATCTGAAAGATGTTCTTCACGAATAAGTGAATTACTGAATGTAAGACGTGCTGATATTCCGTATTCGTTCATAAGTTCAAGCACTTCTTCGGCACTGTATCCGCTGTTTTCAAAACGTCCGCCGCTCCACAGACAATCAGACGGTGAGCCGTAAACTGACGCAATATCGCACCATTCGTAAAAAAATTCCCTGTGATTTCTGAAAATCGGCAGAAATATTCTGTATAATTCGTAAAATTCAAATAGTCCCGGAAGATGAAAGTATGCTGTCGGGTTATTCATTGTATCATCACCTTTCATTATTCAATTATAGCACGAATGACCTGTCAAAGCAATGCAGACAGCACAAAAATCCCCGAATCAATAACTGAATTCGGGGATTTTTGCATTTGGATGGTTTATATGAAAAAGTCTGGATTTCAATATTTTATCTTGGCTGTCTGCCGCCAAAGTTTCCGTCGGGACGCATACCGCCAAAGTCACCATTCGGCATTTCCGGACGTTCTTCGCTGTTTGGCATTTCGGGACGTTCACCGCCGTCAAAATTCGGTTTCATACCGCCGCCGAAATTTCCATGACCGCCGAAACCGCCGCCGAATGCTGTCTGTTTTCCGACTATGGAAACTACGCTGTCTGCTGTAAATTCATCATAGGCTGTACCATCATTCTTATAACCGCCTTTTTCGTAAAGACCGCCGTTTTTCTGTGATGAGTCTGTACCGCCTGTGCAGATTTTATATGTTTCACCGCTTATGATTTCGGGTGAACTGATTACAATGTTATCAAACTGTTTTTCGGGTACAAAGCAAAGTATTTCATTATCACTGCTGTCGGTAAGTGTTACCATTGTATCCGCTGAAAGTGTACTTTCAAATGTAACTGAAACACAGTTCTGAGTTGAATTATCAGACGGAATTTCAGCCATTCCCGATGAACCTGCGGCAATCAGAATACCGCCTGTTACTGTGATTTCTCCATTTGAATCAAGTGCGCCGTTTCCCGAATTAGTCGGACCATGAACAAGTACGACACCACCTGAGATTGTCATGTCTCCGTTGCTGTCAAGTCCGTCGCCGTCGGCATTTACATATAAAGTACCGCCCGAAATATCGAAGAATACGTCAGAATAAGAACCCATTCCGCCCTGTGATGAACCGTCACTTGCGTTTATGCCGTCGTCAGAAGAATGAACTTCTGTATTGCCGCCGCTTATGCTTATTTCTGCTGACTCAATTCCTTCATATGATACGGAAATCTTAATGTCACCGCCGTTTATTTCAACAGACTTGTCCGAGTGAATTCCGTCATCACCTGCAAGAATTTCAAGTGTGCCGTCTTCAATAACGGCTGTTCCGTCTGAGTGCAGACCATCATCTGCGGAATCTATTTTAAATGTACCGCCTTTAATATTTACTGCAGTACCGCCCTTGATTCCTTTTTTGCTGTCAGATGTTTCTGTATCGGAAACTGTTTCATTTTCAGCGTTCAGCTTTACAAACGAAAGCTGTGTTCCGCTGTTGTCATTATCTGTTTCTTCTCTGAATCTGTCATTTTTTCTGTGCTGACCGAAATTTTCGGGCATATTGTCCTTGTCAAAGTCATTCGGGAAACCGCCGAATTTATCGCTGAAATCTCCCCTGTTTCCGCCAAATCCGCCGCCGAAACCTTCCATATGAGTCTTGACGGATTTTTCATTTCCGCCGCCCGACACAATGTCAAATTCACCGCCTGTTGCAGTAAACTCAGTTTCAGCCTGTATGCCGTCATTTCCGCTTGTAATGGTAAATTTACCGTTTTCCACGAAAACAAAACCCATACCTTCGTCTTCGGAATTTGTAGACTTGATACCGTCACAGCCTGCATTGATTATAAATTCACCGTCAGCCGCCGCAACGTAGTCTTTGCCTTTGATTCCGTCTTCAACAGCATTTACAGTAATGATACCGCCTGTGAGAACAATATCATCCTTGCCGTGAATTCCGTCACAGTAATTGCCGTTTACAGTTAATGAACCTGTTCCATTTATTGTAAGGCTGTCTTCGCTGAATATTACAGCGTCGGGAGAATTTTCCTGTCCGTCAGTACTATATTCAGAGCCGTCAGAAAGCGTATTTACGCTGTTTTCGGCAAGAGTCAGAAAAGTCTTGTCACAGTTTTCAATGTGTATTGCAGAAGAATACGAACAGCTTATATCAGCATTGTCAAGAACAAGCTGAACCTTTTCTTTCGGTGCATTTACAATAATCCTACCATCTGTAAGCTTACCGCTTATATGGTAGACACCTGCCTGTGAAACTGTGACAACTGAACCATCAGCAACAGCGCCGTTTCCGTTTACTGTAACTGTATCACCGCTGAGAATGATTTCAGCCGAAACTGTATCAAACTGCGGATTAAGGTCTCTTTCTGAAAAAAGGCTGCTTACTGCACCCTTAATCTGTGTCGCAGATTCAATTGAAATTGTATCTTCTGTATTTTTATCTGTTTCTGTTTTTTTCTGTGTACAGCCATATGCGGCTGTTGTCATTATTAACGCAGTAATAAAGCATAATACTTTTTTATAATTCCTTGATTTTGTCATATCTACACCTCGTTACCCGCCAATTCCTCTTGTCTATGATGTTATTATAAAGCTGAATTATGGGAATTGTGTGACAGATAAGGGAATTAATTGAAAAAATGCTGTGTAATTTTTTGTATATTTTCTTTGTTTTCTGTGAAAATTCTTAGATTTTCAAGAAGTTCATCCGCTCTTTCAAGGCACTGTAAAGGCGATTTATCAGCGAAATACCGTTCACCGCTTACAGCGTCTGTGAGATAACGCACAGCAAGTTCACCTGTTACCCAAAGTATACCGTAGTAAAGTGAATTAATTTCTGACTGTGTAAGAATACCGCATAAACCATCAGCAAAGCCTTTTGTAATTTCTGAAACCGCAGTATTATCAAAACCGTTTTTACAGACAGAACGAACCATATCACCATAGTCAATTGCCGTATATCCGTACATTACAGTGTCAAGGTCAATAATCGTGCATGGATTTCCCGTAATAATATTGTCGGTTTTAGCGTCTCCGTGAATAATTCTTTTCGGTATATCGTCATTAAATACAGCAGACAGAGTTTCACCGAGATTAGTCAGAATTTCAGTGCCTTTATGGTCATATCCGAAAGAATGCAGTTTGCTGAGATATGCGCTGTAGCTGTGAAAATTCGGGATAGTCTGTTTTTCTGAGATTGTACATCCGCACATGGTTTTAATGAAATTTCCGAAAGAAAATGCTGTTCGGAAAAGTCTGTTTTCACATTCGGAAGATGGTGTATAGCTGTACATTCTCCATATTTCGTCGTCTGTGTCGGCATAAAGCCTGTCACCGCACGAAAGAAAATTCGGGACATTAAGTTTTTCATTGTTTCTGAAAGCACATGAAACAGCTGAAATATTCTCCATAACAGTTTCGGGATGTCTGAAAACATTACGGCTGAGTGACTGGAGTATATATTTTTTATCTGTATCTGATGTTATTAGGTATGTTCGGTTTATGTGTCCGATACTGATTGTTTCGCATGATTTTGTTTTTATGCCGAAAAGGGTTGTGATTCTGTTCATTTTGTGAACTCCTGTAATTTTTGATTCTGACTAATTAGATTATATCGTCAAACTATCAGAAAGTCAATAGAAAAGCGGATAACTCATTTGCTGAATTATCCGCTTATATACGTTATACTTAATCTACACTTTTTATTCTTTCAACCAGAGAATCCTTCTGCATTCTTCTGAGTGGGATAAATGCTGATATTACTGTTACTAAAAAAGCAACTATTGATACCTGTAAAACTCTTATCGCTGTATCCTTTGAAAGCTGTATTATATAGTCTTTGACATCGTTTGTCATAAGTTCGACAGTATCAAGTAATACCATTGTACCCGATATTACTGCTGCACACATCACAAGTGCCATTATCGTTGAAATTATAACGTATTCAAGGCACTCTGCTAATGTCATTCGGTAAAGCTGTCCTTCACTCATTCCGACACACTGCATTGATGCTGTTTCACTTTTGCGGTTGATTATTCCTGTTGATATGATATTTACCATATTCACTATTGCTATAAGTGATATCAGAAATGTAATAAAGCCTGCACCTGTCTGAATTGCGGCGATTGCTCTGCGGATTTTTCTCATTTCATTGAAAGTATCATACTCTATATGAATGTTTTCTTCATTAGATTCGATATACTCAATTGCTTTGCTGTACATTTCATCACTTTTAACCATACAGCCTGCACTCATTGTCGGATTAAGATTTCCATATTCCTTATACAGACCATTTTCATACATATCAAGTGTTCCGATATAGTAATTAAATTTAGATACATTTTCATATTCATTTTCAAGTTCAGCAGTATCTGCTATATTCAGCTTAACATCTTTCGATAATTCAACTGAATAATTGTTCTTCAAATCAAGATATGAATATGCATATTCTTCATAGCCTTCCTTTGATGTATCAACATCGAAAGTTTTTACTGTTAAATCTGCGGTCTTTTTGCTTTTGTCGGCTTTTGCATTATAGACTACACGAATATATTCTCCGCTTTTCGTAAGGTCATCATATGAAACAGGCGGATTTCCTTCAAACTGTTCGTTATAAAAATATCTGT
Source organism: Ruminococcus sp. (assembly GCA_024403965.1). Lineage (GTDB taxonomy): Bacteria > Bacillota > Clostridia > Oscillospirales > Ruminococcaceae > Ruminococcus. Next base: position 10,606 of record JAKSQU010000029.1, on the reverse strand, counting down.
TCAGATATGAAACAGATGCACTTTTGTCTCCTTCTTTGCCTAAAAAATCTCTGCTTGCTATTACATCTAAATATCCGCAGTTTTCAAGTCCTTCAAGGACAGGCTTATATGATAACGGGTCTGTACAGTCAGTTAACAGTTCTGTTTCAATGTCAGCAACTAAAACTTCCGAGAAACTATCTTCCAATACGCTCTTTACAGTTGCAACGGCACAGCCTATTCCTGCATAAAGAGTTATCGAAAATGAAAGTGAAATAATTGTAATTATAAAACGCTTACGCTGACGGCGTGCATTTCTTGATGCAAGCTTTCCTGTCCATCCGAATAAAAGTCCTGTCAGACTGTGTTTTTTAACCTTTACTATATTGTTCTTTCGTGAAATAATAGCTTCAACAGGTGACATTTTTATAATACGCATTCCTGTGCCGTAGGCTGACAAAAGCACCCACACAAGTCCTGTTACCGCACTTACAGCAATCATTAACGGACTTACATAGAATTTTATAACATCAGTTATCTTATCTGCACTGAGATAAGCTTCTGCAATTCCTGTTGAAAGTACTGTCTTAAAAGCAATATATGCAACACAGATACCGCATATAATACCAATCGGTATTCCGATAAATGAAAGAATAAATCCTTCTGATGTAATGATTTTTACAATCTGCTTTGGTGATGCACCGATTGACTGAAGTACACCAAACTGTCGTTCACGTTCCTTTGATGATATTTCAAATGCTGTATCAATTATCATACGAAGTGCAATTGCAATAATAATTACATAGAAAAACAAAATACAGAATGTCTCCAGCTGTTGATAATGCGCTTCATCGTCTATAAGTTCATTATTCATAAGTGTACGGTTTACAATGACATCTCCATTCATCATCCTGTCATTGATTGCCATACTGTCCCATCCGAGTTTTTCTGAAAGCTGACTTTTGTATATTTCAAAATCTTCAATAATCCCTTTTTTGAAAAACAGTTCAGCATTATAGTAACCGTCAAAAGCCTTTACAAGCTTTGCACTCTTTACAGCGCTGTCATTTTCAAGTATTGAAAACTGTTCTTCTGTTACATCCATAATTTTCATATGATACGGGTCAAGCGCATAGCTTGCATTTCCCATACATTTCTGTAGTGTACCGTAACAGACGAAAATCATTGTCATAAGTGTAAGTGCAAGAGCAATACTGCATATTGTAAGTAAAGAATGACGTTTCTGCTCCTTAATATAACGTACTGCAAGCAATCCTTCAAAACGCACAGTTATTCCCCCTTACTTGATATTCATCTTATCTGAAACGATTTTTCCGTCTGAGATAGTGATGATTCTGTCACACTGCAAAGCTATGTTTTCGTCGTGAGTAATGATAATCATAGTCTGATTAAATTCTTTGTTTGACTTTTTCAGCAGTTCAATAATTTCAGCACTGTTTTTGCTGTCGAGATTACCTGTCGGCTCATCGGCAAGGATAATTCCGGGTGATGTAAAAAGTGCACGTCCGATTGAAACTCTCTGCTGCTGACCGCCCGAAAGCTGTGACGGAAGATGATTTCTTCTTTCTGAAAGCTGCAGAATTGAAATCAGTTCTTCAAGGCGCTTTTTATCGGGCTTTCTGCCGTCCATAATAAGCGGAAGTGTTATGTTTTCTTCTGCTGTGAGAACAGGTATAAGATTGTAAAACTGATAAATAAGTCCTACCTGACGGCGACGGAATACTGCAAGATTTTTGTTGTTCTGTGCATAAACATCCTGACCGTCAAGAAAAACCTTGCCCGATGTCGGGCGGTCAACTCCGCCGAGAATATGCAGCAGAGTAGATTTTCCCGAACCGCTCGGACCGATTATAGCTGCCATCTGTCCTTTCGGCACAGTAAATGATACATTGTCAAGCGCCTTTACTTCGTTATCACCTTTGTCATAGGTTTTGCATAAATTTTCGATTTTAAGAAGTTCCATATAAAAGCCTCCGTTTAATAATATATGTTCTGCGGTAGAGCAAAACGTTTTTTTCATTTTTACAATAATATTATAGCACATCAAAATCACTATTTGGTGACTTTAAAATTACAATTATGTCACTTTCGGTGCAGACAGTCGGTTTTTCTTGCGAAAAATTAATATTTGTGCTACAATAATACTTAAGGCAATACCGCACAATTACTGCCTGACGGCTATGTGTGTGTCTTGCTTGAACTTTTTTCGTCGTAGCACACAAAAAAATTACTTTGCAATACTCACACATTAATTATGCGGTGTTGCCTTATATTAATATGGAGAAAAAATATGTATAAAATTCTGATTATAGAAGATGACCTTGCAATTGCAAGAAATCTCATGCATTTTCTTGAAACAGAGGGATATTCTGTTACTCATGCATCGGGACAGAATGACGGTCTTAATGCGTTTGAAAATAATACCTATGACTGCATTCTCCTTGACCTTTCACTCAGTGACGGAAGCGGTTTTGCTGTGTGTTCAGCTGTAAAAGCTGTTTCTGATGTGCCTGTTATCTTTCTTACTGCGTCAACTGACGAAAACTGTACTGTTGCAGGCTTTGAGCTTGGTGCTGATGATTATATAAACAAGCCTTTTCGTCCCCGTGAATTACTTGCAAGAATGAAAAATGTCATGCGCCGTATAAACCGCAGTCCGTCTGCGCTTGTATGCGGAAATGTATCTGTTGACCAGGCAAGAGGTGTTGTAACAAAAAACGGGAATGAAATTTTCCTTTCAGCACTCGAATACCGCTTACTGCTTGTATTTTTCAGCAATAAGGACAAGCTTATGTCCCGTGACAGACTTGCGGAGGAATTATGGTCAGTATCGGGTGAATATGTATCTGACAATACACTTAATGTATACATGAAACGTCTGCGTGAAAAAATTGAAGATGACCCACAGCACCCGAAAATCATTTTAACCATACGAGGTCTCGGCTATAAGGCGGTGGACAGATGAAATTTGAAAAATACAGAACAGCCGTTCATCTCGGAATAACAGCCGTTGGCTTTGCGGTATGCCTAATGTTCAGCTTTCGGTCTGCAATTGTGCTTACTGTGGTTTCACTGCTATGGCTCATAACTGATTTAATTTGCAGAGCCGAAAGAAAAAAGAGTGCATTTATGCTGAGTGACGATATAGACAAAATTATGCATGGTGAAGAAAATATAACTTTTTCGGACTATGAGGAGAGTGAATTCAGCGTACTGACAGCTGAAATACACAAAATGACCATTAAACTCCGTGAACAGAATTCATTACTGCTGTCCGACCGACAGTTTATGAAGGAATCACTTGAAGATATATCACATCAGCTGAGAACTCCGCTTACATCGGTACTGCTGATAATGGAAATGCTCCGTGAACCCGAATTGTCAAGACAGGACAGAATGAAGTATCTTAGCGAACTTTCGTCACTTATATCCCGAATGAACTGGCTTATAGACACTTTGCTCGGACTTTCACGAATTGACGCAGGAGCGGTAACATTCAGAAAAGAAACAGTTTCATGCCGTGAACTTATAGAGTCAGCCTGTGAGCCTGTTTCAGTATCTATGGATTTGAAAAATATAACAATAGAAATAAAAACTGACGGCGAACCTGTTTTCACAGGTGACCGTCAGTATTTCACAGAAGCTTTGCTGAATATTCTGAAAAACTGTATGGAGCATACCCCCGATGGCGGAACAATTCAGATAGAAACATCAGAAAATCCGATATACACAGGCATAAAAATCACCGATAGCGGTGACGGTTTCAGCGAAGAAGAATTACCGCATATCTTCGAGCGTTTTTACCGCTCGGGGAAAAGCTCAAAATCGGGTTACGGCATAGGTCTTGCTTTTGCAAGAAGAATTGTCACCGCTCAGAACGGCAGTCTTACTGCTGAAAATTCCAAAGACGGCGGTGCGGTGTTTGATTTGAGGGTTTACAGGCATAATGAAGAATAAGGGGGATTTTTATAGTATTTCTGCTGTCTAACCGATTTTGTAAATGGGAAAATTTCCAAGTCAAAAACGAACCATGTTTGAAGTTGAAATAAATTTTTCCATATAATCCCGACTTATTTTTCAAGTTTTTCTCGTTTATATTGCTGTAATTTAGTCAGCAATACTACGCACTCAACGTGTCCGGTTCTTGGAAACAAATCAAATCCAGAAACTTTCTCAACATCAAACCCGTAATCAGATAGAATTTTAGCATCACGGGCGGCTGTAGATGGATTACATGAAATCATCACAACTTTTTTGCAATCAGACTCAGCAATTAATCTTAGCGTATCATCAGAACAACCTTTTCTCGGTGGGTCAACAACTATTATATCAGGTGAACAGCCTTCTGAACGCAGTTTGCCGAAAATCTCTCCTGCATCACCACAGTAAAATTCAGTATTATATATTTCATTCTTTTCAGCATTAGACTTTGCATTTTCTATAGCCTCAGGAATAATCTCAACACCTACTATTTTTTTTGCTTTGTCCGCCATTGAAAGACCTATCGTACCTGCACCGCAGTAAAGGTCTGCAATAGTATCATTTATATCAGGCTGTGCATATTCAAGTGCTTTACGATATAGTCTTTCTGCTTGTATTGTATTGACCTGATAGAAAGATAGGGGAGAAATATCAACTTTGTTACCGCACATTGTATCTGAAATTGTATCATTGCCCCATAAAGTAATGCACTTTTTTCCAAGAATTACATTTGTCCTATCAGGATTAATATTCAATACAATACTCTTAATAGTATCAAATTTCTGAGTAATTAAACCGCACAATGCTGAAAGCTGACGTGAAATATCTTTTCTTGCAACTATACAAAGCATTATTTCCTTAGAATGTGCGCCCTCACGAAGATAAATATGACGAATTATACCTGTGTTACTTGTTTCAGAGTACACTGATATTTTCTTTTCATTTATGTATTCAAGTACAAACTGCAGTATTTCAGAGAAAATAACAGGCTGCAGTTTACAATCTGTTACAGGAATAAGTCTGTGACTTCTTGGCGCAAAAAATCCGCAAACAGCTTTTCCATCTATTTCAGCAAGCGGATACTGTGCCTTATTTCTATAGCAAGATGTATTTTCAGCACCGCAGAATTCTTCAAAAACAGGTGATAATCCGCCAATTCTTCGGAAGGCATTTTCAACTATTGAAGCTTTTGTTCTGCATTCAGCCTCATATGAGATATGTCTGAAAAGACATCCGCCGCATTTACTGTAAACAGGACAATCATTTTCTGTTCTGTCAGCAGACGGCTGGATAAGTTTATCTATAATTCCGAAACAGTAATTTTTCAGCACTTTTACTATCTTAACATCTGCAATATCTCCAACAGCGGTATTTGGAACAAAAACTGCAATTCCGTCTATATGACATACTCCATTGCCCTCAGAAGTAAGGTCAGTAATTTCGGAACGATATATTTCATTTTTTTTCAGCATTTTCTTACCTCATTCTGATTTTAGTATTTCAAGGAGTTCATAAGTCTCCGCCTTTTTATCCATGAGAGTATCAAAGTTTCTGATATATTCATATGGAAATTTATAATTATGAATACGGGAAATTTTTCCGTTCGGATAGACTAGTTTAGTAGATGCCGCACAACCTGCACCAAGAATTGTCTGTGTTTCATCCATTATGAAAATATTATAATAGCTTTCAAAACCTTTCTTTGCATATCCAACATTTTCAAGATTATCTACAGTATTTTTCTGTCGATACATATAATACGGCAAATATCCATTATCCATAAGCTTTTCTATACTGTAGTCAACCATTTCAACCGCAGGATTTGATGTGTTTTCTTTGCCAACTGCAAATAAATCAGCAGAACGTTTCAAAGTAAGAGTATGAACAGTAATGCTTTCAGGTGAAAGTTCAATCATTTTATCAAGAGTTTTCTTAAAGCTTTCAGCTGATTCTGTAGGCAAACCTGCTATCAGGTCTGAATTTATGTTTGTAAACCCGATTTTTCTTGCAAGTTCAAATGCTTTTATGGAATCTTCGCCGCTGTGCTTTCTGCCTATAACACGAAGTACATCATTATTAAGAGTCTGCGGATTTACAGATATTCTGTCTGCACCAAGTTCTTTGATAACTCTGAGTTTTTCTTCAGTAATAGTATCGGGTCTGCCTGCTTCAACGCTGTATTCCCTTACAGCAGATAAATCAAAATTCTTTGCAACAGATTCCATTACTTTTCTTAAATCATCGGCTGTAATAGATGTAGGTGTACCGCCGCCAAAATATATCGTATCAATTTTAGTATCAGTATCCTTAACCATTTTGCCAATAATTTCAAGTTCTCTGCAAAGTGCAGAAATATAATCGGGCATAAGTTTAATTGCCGAATCCATTGAATGAGACACAAATGAACAATAACTGCATCGTGTAGGACAAAATGGAATTGACACATATAAACTTACAGCTTTACTGTCTATTTTATCAAGAATAGGAATCTGATTTACAGCTGTCTGATAAGCAAGTTTTAGTTTTTTATCTGAAACTTCATATTTATCTGAAAGCTGCGAATAAATGTCATTCTCATTATATCCCTGACGGATAAGGTCAACTACCTTTTTAACAGGACGGATTCCTGTGAGAATGCCCCACGGCTGAATAATACCCGTTTTTTCGCTCAGTATTCTGTAAATTAGTCTGCATAATTCACGTTCAACCATGCTTTTATCAGACTCAACAGTACAGCTGAGAGTTCTCTCTGAATGAACAACATCACTGGAGTCAAGACGAATATCAGCAGAGATTAAAGAAGAATTACTGCTTTCAGATACAGTTGCTACAATATATGAGTCACCAACAGCATCTTCAATATTATCAGAAAATGAGAATCTGTCAGTAGGAAAGAAAAGCTTAACTGTAGCCTCAATCTCGTATTTAAAAGAGTTGCCGATTAAAATAATCGGCATTTTAGAAAAATTAGTATTCATATTATCCTCTGAATTTGCGCATAAACGTATTTGATTCACGTTCATACTGTAATGTAGTTGTTTCCTCATGACCAGGATATACTCTGTAATCACCGTCAAGTTCATAAAGCTGCTGAAGTGACTGCATCATGCTGTTCGGGTTACTGCCGGGAAAATCTGTTCTTCCGGCAGAACAGCAGAAAAGAGTATCACCGGAAAAAATAACATCTTCACAAATATAGCATACACTTCCTTTTGAATGACCGGGAGTATGCATAACCTTAAATGTGAGCTCTCCGTCTGTAATAAAGCAGTTATCACGAACAACTGTCCATTCGCTTACAGGATTGAAAGCATAATAGGACATACTTGATGCAAGGGAAATATTTTCGCTTGTAAGCATAGGTGCATCGTCTTCGTGTATATAAATTTCAGCACCTGTTGCCTTACGAACAGCCTCACATCCGCCAATATGGTCAAAATGACCGTGTGTAAGGAAAATTTTAGTAAGAGTAAGACTGCGCATTTTTATATATTCAAGAAAAAGACGGCTGTCTCCGCCAATATCAACAGCAACGCACTGATTTGGCGCAGTTTCGATTATATAACAGTTTGCACGGAGTTCTCCGAGATGCAGTGTGTGTATTTTCATAATATACCTCAGTTGTTTATGGACCTTTCTACAGAAATATAGCCCTTGATTTTTTTGATTTTATCGAAGATATGATTAAGCTGTTCAGTACCTGAAATTACTATTGTAGCCTCAAATATTGCATTGCCGTTTTTGAGTATTCTCGATGCTGAGTGAACAATAGGAACCTTTGCCTCATAAAGTACAGATGTAACGTCAAATGCAAAGCCGACACGGTCTACAGCAATAACTTCAAAGCTTGTCTGGATTTTATCCTCGACATTGTCATTCCATTTGACATCAAACCATCTGTCAATTGTTTCCGGGTCATTTCGTTCAACAGCTTTAAGATAGTTGATACAGTTTGACTTGTGAATTGAAAGACCAAATCCACGGGTAATAAATCCTACAATATCATCACCGGGGATAGGATTACAGCACTGTGCGTATTTAACTGTACAATTGTCAATATCGTCGAGAATAATAGATGTCTTGGATGCAGGATTCGGAACAACAGGCTGTGGAAGTATTTCTTTCTTTTCTTCAAACTGCTTTTCATACTTGTCTCTGAGACGCGGCATAATCTTTGAAAGAGAAATACCGCCGTAGCCGATAGATGCATAGAAATCTTCAAGATTTTCACAATTGTGTTTTCTGAAAAGATCACATAGGAAATCATTGTATTCAGCAGGTGCGAGTTTGATTCTGTTGCGTTTGAATTCACGTTCAAGCTGATTTTTACCTTCGATGATATTTTCTTCATGACGTTCTTTCTTAAACCATGAACGGATTTTTGAACGTGCCGCACTTGTACGGACAAAGTTAAGCCACTGTCTTGACGGACCTTTCTGCGGATCCTTGCTTGTAATGATTTCGCAGAGTTCTCCCGTTTCAAGAACATAGTCAAGGGGAACCATTTTGCCATTCACCTTTGCGGCGCAAGCCTTGTGTCCTACATCAGTATGAATAAGATAAGCAAAGTCAATGACAGTTGAACGAACAGGAAGAAGAATAGACTTTCCTCGCGGAGTCATAACAACAATATCTTCAAGAGTAAGGTCAGATTTAATGATGTTTACGATTTCCTCAACATCATCAGATGTTTTCTGAGCCTCAATAACCTGACGAACCCATGCAAGATGCTGTTCCATTTTATCCTTGCCGTTAATGCCCTCTTTGTATTTCCAGTGAGCCGCAATACCATATTCAGCGGTTTCATGCATTTCCCATGTTCTTATCTGCACCTCAAATGGTATACCCTCTGAACCGAGAACAGTTGTATGGAGAGACTGATATTTATTTGCTTTAGGGTTAGCAATATAATCCTTGAATCTGTTAGGCATCGGCTTGAACATATCGTGGATAAGACCAAGTACATTGTAACATTCAGCTATAGTAGAAACAATTACTCGTACAGCATATTTATCGTAGATTTCATCAATGTTCTTCTGATTCATGTATATCTTGCGGTAAATACTGTAAACGCTTTTTACTCTGCCGTCTATCTGAGGAGTTTTCTTGAATTCTTCCTTGTTAAGTCTTTCGGAAATTCTGTTCTTGATTGACATAATGAATGCTTCACGAACTTCCTTTGAATTTTCAAGGATACCCTCAATTTCATTATAAGCAAACGGATCGAGATAATGAAAAGCAAGATCCTGTAATTCGTCCTTAATAGCACTAATACCAAGTCGATGAGCTATCGGAGCGAAAATATCCATTGTCTCATGAGCGGTATAACGCTGTTTCTCAGGAGGACGATATTTAAGGGTTCTCATATTATGCAGTCTGTCAGCAAGCTTAATTATCATTACTCTTATATCCTGAGACATAGCAAGGAGCATTTTTCTAATATTTTCAGCCTGCTGTTCTTCCTTAGTGTATACACTTACCTTGCCGAGCTTTGTAACACCGTCAACAAGCAGAGCAACATCCTGTCCGAAACGCTTTTTTACATCTTCAAGAGTAATTTCTGTATCTTCTACAACATCATGAAGAAGTGCGGCACAGATAGTATCGGTATCCATACCGAGTTCAAGCAGAGTGTATGCTACAGCAAGAGGATGTGTAATATAAGGCTTTCCCGATGAGCGCATCTGCCCCTCATGAGCCTTTGCGGCAAACTGATAAGCAGTAATAATCTTTGTATGTTCGTATGATCTTTCACCTTTAAGAATCAGTTCATTGAGCTTTTCAATTGTGAAAGCTTCATCATAAGCGGGGATGGTATCAAGGAATCTGCTCACATCAGGAATACTGCTGAGCGGAATGTCATTAGGCTTTTCTTCATTTGATATAACTTTTAAATCATCTTTCATATCTGTACTCCCTGACTAATAATATAGTCACCGCTGTTTACGGTAAAGCGGAAACCGAGATGAATTAACAGCCGATAATTTTTTTCATAAACTGAAGAATAGGGGCTGAAAAAAGGTCTGTTTTGGATTTTACATTTTGTTTGGTTATAGTTTGTGCTGAAGACGAAAAGTTAACAAGTCCAAGTTGTCTGAAAGCTTCTGCTACAACACATAATTTAGCAAAATTAATATTCGGCGAACTGATTTTCATAAAAAGCTTTTCTATTGAAATACCGTTCGACGGAATACTTCTATAAATTACTGATGCTTCATCCTTAGTCGGAAGCATTCTCTTATAGTAATTAATATTAGGCAGTTTCTCGCCTCTTGTAAGAGCCTCAAAAAATCTGAGTGCACTGAAAAAGCTGTCCTGATTAAAATTAACTGAACGAATGTCTTTTATGATAATATTAACGGTTTTGTTTCCTCTGAATTCGTTAATATCAAGAGTAATAATCATTCTGCAAATATCACCTTTGACAACCGACAAAGCCTCAGGAGAAACACGAAACATTTTGGCTGTCTGTTCTGAATTTCCAAGCTTAATGCGAAGCATTGAATGATCACCGTTTCCCATAGGACGAATATCAAGTATTTCCGCATTATCAATACAGAACATAGGCTGTTCATTGTCCATGCCGAAAGGGTGTAGTTTTGCAAGATCATCAACATTATCAAAT
>JAKSQU010000028.1 GCA_024403965.1 Ruminococcus sp. | reverse complement strand
CTTAACAGTCTTCTTTGCCGTCATTTTCTTGATTTTTCCTTCACAGAAATCATATATAGTATGTATCATTATGCCGCATGCAAGTGAAAGAATAAATATTTTCGGCACAATTTCATACCAGTGAAGGAATTTGTCTGTAAGCTCTGTGTGTATTTCATTAAAGCCTGTCATCAGCTTTCCGCCCTTTGTCGTAAAGGTTGCATAGAACATATTATCAAACACATAGGAAATAAGATATGTGCCGAATGTTGCACCTGAGATTATTCTCATTATTCGCTTTACAGCCGTATTTGTTGTGGTTATGTCATAGAAAAGCATGAATATCAGTGTTGCTGTAATGAAAACAGGATATGAGCCGTAGTCATTGAAATGCCATGATGTAAAATGATTGTCGTCTGAATAATTGATTGCCGTATGCTTATATGTACTGTAGGTCTGAAATACTATCATTCCGCAGAGCAGTACAAAAACTATCAGCTTGTTTCTGATATTTCTCTTTATCGGATGTTCTCTTAAATATGCACCTACAAAATAATACGCTACAGGCCACATACCGCTTATATAGTCGGGAAGTAATCTTATCTGATTATCTCTTTCAAAACCTAAGAAAAGACTCTTGCCAAGTGATGTTATCATAAATACTGTAACAACAAGCAATGCTCTCTGCTTTTTGTTTTCAAGTCCGTTGAACGCAAGATTAAGAAAAGGTATTATAAGAAAAAGTGAAATATAATAGTTTACATACCATCCGTAATTAGCCGCATTGAACTGCAGATAACTTTTCAGAATATCCCACGCTTTATATTCCGTGCCATATCTCCAGTGCTGATATGTCAGACATATCACACCTATAACTGCATATATGATAATGATTTTTATAAGTCCCTTATAGTAGTCTCTGCTCAGCTTTTTGTTTTTCATAAGGTAGCCTGTGCTTATCATAAAAAGCGGTACACAGGTATACACAAGCCATCTGTAAGCAATAGGGAGCAGTGCTGATTTTTCAGTAAGCGGTGTGTAGTAAAATCCGTTATACAGACAGAAATGCACACATACTACAAAAAATACGGCTATCAGCTTTACTATGTCAATGCCTGCATAGTAAGGCTTTTTTGCAACAGGTTTTATTTCTTCAGCAATAATCTCGTTATTATCCATTATATATCCTCATTCCGTTACTGTCCGAAAAAATAACGCAGTACTGTTATAACAGTTTCACCCACGCTGTCTGAATCAACTACTTCAACAGCCTTTTCGGGACAGTTTGTAATAATATTGTCCACTCCCAGTGAAACCATCTTCTGCATATCTGCTGTACGGTCTACTGTCCATACAAATACCCTTTTACCGCTCCTGTGAGCATAGTTGACCACGCTCTGATTGACAAAAAGATAATTCATGCTTACTGCATCTATATATTTCATCTGTGAATAAACAGTTGACGGAGCTATATGTGAGATAAGTGCTGTTTTTATCTTCGGGTCAAGCTCCTTGACCTTTTTCAGAGCCTTGTAGGAAAATGATGTTACATAGCATGATTTTCTGAGTTCATATTCATCAATCAGCTCAACCACCATTTCGGCTGTCCTGTTTATGTCTCCATGATTTTTTATTTCAATATTCAGAAGAATATCTCCGCCCACAGCGTCAAGCACTTCTCTGAATTCGGGAACCTTTACATCGCTGTATGTTCCTTCCTTATCAAACCATTTTCCTGCTGAATACTGCTGAATTTCATCATAGGTCAGCTCTGAAGCCATGCCCTTTCCGTCAGTTGTTCTGTCTATTTTGTCATCATGCAGAACGATAAGTCTTCCGTCCTTTGTAAGCTGTACATCAAGCTCAATATAGTCTGCACCGCTTTCGACAGCCTGTTCAAATGCAGGTATTGTATTTTCGGGAGCAGTTTTTGATGCGCCCCTGTGTGCGCTTACCTGTACTCTTGAGAATATTCCTGTGTTAAGGCTGATATTTCCTTTGTATATTCCCATGAGATATGTGAAATTAACACCGAGTCCTATTACAATCAGAATGCAGACCGCCATAAAGTTTCTGAGCTTTCCTGTTTTCTGTCTGCATCTTTTCGGAAGAGTTATTTCTTCATTTCCGTTTATGTCCTTGTAAAACTTTGCTGTAAGCCAGCACATTACTGCGGGTGCTGAAAAGAATACATACACCGCAAGAAAAACTCTTCCTGCATATTTCAGCACCTTTACAGCTGTTCTGAATGCATATGACGGATGTGTGCCGCCTTTGATTATAAATACAATAATAAAGCTGAGTCCGAATGTTATGAGCGCAATGAAAAACAGAACCGCAACTAACCATTCAAGACTTGAAAGAATCATTTTCAGCTTTTCATGTGCAATTATACTTTTGCTCTTTTTCACACACTTGTGAAAGCTGTTGTCCGTGAGTATAAGAAAATGTATACTGTAGCACGAACTGATTATCAGTGTTACAAAAAGCACCTGCACCATAATAAATGCAATCATAGCCGACACTCCGCTTAATGAACGGAATATCGTCCGCAGTATCGGCATAAGGGGAGCGAGAAAAACTCCCGACGAAAGCGTAAACTGTGCAAGTGATATGCAGAATGCAAATTTTACGAATTCAAGTATGCCCATTCCACGAAATGCCCTTATAAATGCCGAAAGACCTGTTCTCAGCATATCCATTGAGCCTATTCGTTCTTTTTTCATGTAGCATGAAAAACAAGCCGCAAGCGCAGACAAATCCACAAAGGAAAAGAATGCCGAACAAAGAAGCATTGCCAGAAATACTATTATAGTATAAGGGCTTTTTATATATGAAAGAATATTTTCATCTGAAAGATAGCTTATACCTGACATTTTCATAGTCCATTTCAGCATGAATGCAAGAACAGGTGCGCCTATTGCGACCATAATCAGCTTGAAAAGGAGTTCAAATGCGGCAAAATGCGGAAACGCTTTCAGATACACTCCTGTATATTTAAGAAATTTTTTCATGTTTCCCTCCGAAAGCATAAAACATATAAACTTATTATACAATTAATATAAAGAAATGTCAATATTCCACATAGGAAAACTCAAAAAATCAATTTTGTGTCTGTAGGGGCATACCCGTGTATCCGCCCGAAATCTGCATTGTAACCCGACGGGCGCACACATGGGTCCGCCCCTACAAAATATCATCATCTATCTGAATTGAATTTTAAAAATTGATTTTCGTGTAGAAAAAAACAAACAGTACCACACAAATATGCTGTGCAGTACTGCCTGTTTTTTATTCAGCCTACAATTCCAGACCTTTCAATTCCTTCGGTAAAATGCTTTTGCAGACACGCATACATTACAAGCAATGGTGTTATCGACAAAAGACATCCTGCCTCTTTCCATACAATTTCTTCTCTCAGATTTATGTTCATATTTGCGTTGTCAAAGAGATGTATTTTAAGTTCTGTTTCAAGATTTGCAAGCATAATTGAAACTGTTTTCTGTGTGGTAAAGAATATTGTGCTTACATAATAGTCATTCCAGTACCATACAACAGAAAAAAGAAATACTGTAAGAAATGCCGCTGACGCATTCGGCGCCATTACTCTTACAAAGGTTTTCAGCGGTCCGCATCCGTCAATGTATGCCGCATCTTCAAGTTCTTTCGGCATTCCTCTGAAAAACTGTCTGAATATAAGTATCATAAGTCCCGAACGTATTCCGTTTGCAGAAAGTGCAGGAAGATACATTGTAAGTCTGCTGTTTATAAGATTTACAGTAAAAAGCCCTTTTATTCCGAAGTTTCTGAATTCACTGTAAAGCGGAAGTGATATTACCTGTGTCGGCACAAGTATCATCAGTATTACTATGCCGAAAAGTATTCCTCTGCCTTTAAACTTAAATCTTGCAAATCCGTAGCCTGTTAATGCGCACGACATTACCTGTACAACTGAACAGCCTATATTAAGCAGAAATGTATTCAGCAGTGTTTTCGGGAAATCCATTGCGTCTATTGTCTGTTTCATCACATCAAATGTAAGATGCCGTGGTATCCACATTACAGTAGGGTCACTCATATCCGCCCTGTCACGAAAAGCACAGCTTACCATATATATAAGGGGATACATTATGACAAATCCGAGACCTGTAAGAATTACCGCTCTGAAAAATTTCCATACAATTTCAGACAGTCTTTTCGACATAATCAGTCTTTTTTCAGCGGATGACAGGGGAGTGTTTTTTATTTTTTCTGACATAGCTGCCCCCTTATTCCGTTTCATAGAATATATGTCTGCGCACAGCAAATGCAACTGTTCCCACAGCCGCAAGCACAACAGCAAAATATATCCATGCCATAGCGGATGCTTCTCCGAACATCCACTCTTTCTTTATATCGAGTATTCTGCCCATAACCTTATTCATAGGACTCATAAATGAATCTATGACAGTAAACACAAAATTAGCAAGTATAAAAGGACTTACATACGGAAATGTGATTTTCCAGAAATATTCCCATGCCGTAGCACCTTCGATTTCAGCCGCTTCTTTTACCGATGACGGAATATTCTGCAGTGCCGCAAGGAAAAGTATTATCTGTATGCCCGAACTCCATACAATGCCGAAAATATTATCCGCAATTGCCGAAATATAGACATTCATTTTGTCACTTAATCCGTATATGCCGAGAAACTCCATAAGTTCGCCGATAAGATTTGTAGAAAACATGGTAGAGAAATTTTCTCCGCCTGTACTGCCTGTTCTTTCCATATCACCGCTTATAATTCTGAAAACAGGTCCTGTTGCAATGATGACAGGCAGAAAGAATACCGCCCTTGCAAGTGTACGGCCTTTGAATTTCTGATTAAGCAGTACGGCTATGAAAAGCGAAAATATGAGTATTACAGGCGTTTTCCATAATGTTTCAAGCAGTGTGTCTGAAAGATATTCAGAATAATACGGGTCTTCATTCAGCACATAAATATAGTTTCCGAATCCGCTCAGACTTTTTTTTACTTCGCCCGGTTCAACTGTTACTTTGCTGAATGAATAGACAAGTGACTCGAAAAGGGGAATGAGAAAAAACAGTATCGTTCCGACAAGCCATAGTGAAATAAAGCCATAGCCGTAAAGCGACTTCTTTTTTGAATATGACAAGCCTGTTTTTTTCTTTTCACTTTTTTTCATCAGAACGCTATCCCCCTTTCCTTTGCGTATTCTTCAAGATAAACTGTTCTGCCGTTGTGTGTTATGGTCTTTTTCTTAAAATCAACCGCAACAGCTGTGCCGTTTTCAAATTCAGTAACTGCACTTTGTCCGTCTTCCGAAACTGTGTATGACTTAATAAAGCTGTCGCTTACATCTTTAAGTATCGGCGCAAGCAGACTGTATTCTGCGGAAACTGTTTCTGTCCACTGTCTGTAGTCTGCGTAATATAGTCTGCTGAATTCCGTATCCTTTATTTCCGATGATTCTTCATACATCATATCACAGCTTAATGCACTGCCTGTAAGTGCAGACATCATAAGCAGTTTTTCCGTATCAGCACTGCCGTTTACAGAAACAGATGAATACGGAATAACTCCATGAAGTACAAGCTGTAAAAAAGGAATGTCTTCATCAAAAATATCCGCACGGCATGATGTAAGCGGTACATTTTTTATTCTGCTTACATATGGAAGAAGATATGCATTTGCATTATCCGACATTACACCGTTTTCAAGTGATGAGTCAAGCATTTTATATCCGTCTGCAATAAATTCAGCCGATTTTCCCCTTGAAATATTCCTTTTGCCGTAGTCACCGTAAAGTGACGTTGAAAGTCCCGAAATGCATATTCCGTCAATGCCGTTTGACACACAGCTTTCGGCTGTTCTGCGGAACATTCTTTCAAAGAAACAGGGGGACAGCAGTGACCTTGTTTTCAGACTTTTATCGGGTATGCCGTATGCCATGTCATAGCTTACAATTCTTGAATATTCACCCGATATTCTTACTGCCGCAGAAGAAGATGTGCTGTAGCTGTTGCCCGAAAGAAATGTCATATTGTCCGAAACAGGATAAAGTTCTCCGCATTCCCTTACATTCTCTGCAAAGCTGTAAAAATCCGCTTTTCCGCCGAGAAACGCAGACGGCACGGCAGATGATGCTATTTTGCTTTCTATACTGTCATTTGTCCAGTTTTCATAGGTTACGGCAAGGTCTTCAACTCCGTTTTCACGCAGTTCTGAAATTATCATTTCAGCCTGTGCGTAGTCAGTGAGTGCTGTTTTCCTTGTAACAGGCACACCGAGAAATGATTTCTTTTTCAGTGTACCGCCGTATAATTCCGTATAAAGCGGAGAATCATTCTTTTCCGCCCTTATCTGCACATTCTTTTCATCAAGCAGATACTGTCGGTAAAGCTGTGCCATATCGTTATAGTCTGCATTTTCCTTATCCGTAAGATAGTACCGCACTTCTATATCGTCAGACTTTATATCTCCGTCTTCAAACATAGTAAGACGTTCATTGCTTGTGCCCGACATATAATAATCATCGGTATCACGCAGTATAAATGTGAAACTGCAAAGATTCTGCGAACTTCCCGACTGTCCCGATGTTTTTACCGAAAGATATGCATTTGTATCACCCTTTGACGCAACCGCAAGGAATGAACCCTTTTCACTCACAGACGCATAGACAGGCAGATAAATCTGCTGTGAATTTCCGCTGTAGGTTTTAGGTACAGCAGTTATGTCATCACCGTAAATGCGCTTTTTATAGCTGTTTGTTCTTGTTGCCTTGTCATTGTTGAAATTAACCTTTGCGCCGCAGCCGTCGGGTACTATGAAATATCCGTTTTCAGATGTATCAGCCGAACCGAATGCACCTGTAAGAGTGATTTCCATTGCCCTGTTTGACTCTTTGCGTTCAATGATATCGCCGACTTTAAGGCTTTCCTTAATATATCCGTCTTCAAGTGTATACTCAACAGGCACGGAAAATCCCTTTGATGCAAAGCTGTATTCAACCCTTATGCCGTTTTTTATGTCATGCACCTTTATTTCACAGTCGGATGCTGCTGAACGCAGATAGTTGTTGCTGTTGCGGTCAGAAGGTATTCCGTAACGCAGTACACATGATGAACGCAGTTCGTCTGTAATCATTTTTGACGCAATGCTGTCCCTTGATGCCCCGAAAGGTGATGACCACCATATATAGCCTGTTGCCTTGCTTTCAACTCCGAAATTTCCGAAACGTTCGTCAACAAGCATATGGTATTCATCATTTTCAGCACCATAACGGTAAATGCCGTAAAACTGTTTTTTATCCGCAGTTGTCCATGCAAAGCTGTCATCATTTTCTGAAACGAAAAGTCTTTTACCGCCGTCGGATTTTTTATCGCTGTATGTACCGATTATTTTTCTGTGCTTTTCGTCTGTAAGATACAGCTTTTTTCCGTCTGATGAAAGATAGACACAGTCATCATCAACGCTTGAAATAATCTCCGAAATATTCAGCACCTTTTCACCGTCAGCAGTTAGCAGAAAACGCTTTGCATCACTTACATACAGCTTTCCTTCATCACAGGCTGTGCTGTTTCTGAATGACGCAGTAACTTTTCCGTTTTCTGCAATGGTAAAATCGCCAAGCTTTTTAAGTTCAGAAATATCATCGGCAAGCTGTTTCTGCTTTTCGGTATAGTCTGATTTATTTTCGGGTTTACCGCCGTTTTTATTCCATATTTCAGTTTCATAGTTTTCACTTCTGAAATAAATATCAAAGCCGTCTGCCGAACCTGTTTTTTTCAGATATTTCTCAATCAGCCCTATATCCGTATCAATTTTTTCAGCAGTTTCCTTTGCCCTGTAGGTTGCCTGTGTTTCTTCATCCGAAACAGTTTCAGCATTATTTTCTTCTGAATTCTCAGCATAGATATTTCCCGAAACCGCAAGCATAGAAACTGCAAGCAGACAAAGAAGTGTTCTTCTGAATATTTTTTCCATAGCCGCCACCGCCTTATGTCTTCATTCGGTAGGATATTTCTGTTATCACAGTTGAAATGAATATCCATACCTGCTGAATAAGTGCCATGAATAATAAAAGAAGAATAAACATTATAATCATTGCCGCAAGTGTAAGAATAATTGCCGCAGCTGTCTTTGATAATGTATAGTTATGAACGGCTTTTACCGCAGAAAACAGCAGTATGACCGTCCACAGTGTTCCGATAATTTCTATTACATCAAGGAATACCGACTCATCACTTATAAGCACCTGTGAAAGCAGTACTCTTATATAAAGCTGTGCTGTATACGGAATAAGCGCATATGCACTGAAAATACAGATATTCCGCATTGTTCCTTCACCGTCAAGCAGAGTGCAGACAGCCCAGTTTCCGACAGTCCACATACCGAAAAGGACAAAACTTTCCATTATATACGGCACAACGCTGAAAAGCTTTTCGTTATACTCGCTTAACTGAAATCCCGTAAGTCTGTCATGGAAAATAAGCGCAAGAAAAAGAAGTGTAATTATAACAAATGCAATCTTCAGTGAACCTGTTTTTTTCCATCGCATATCTTCAAAGCCTTCGGAATTAGTAAGTGCGTGTTTTATCCATCCGCCTGTTGTGAAGTCCATCATTTTTTACTGTCTGCCCCCTTTCGTTTTTTCTTTATATATTTTGATGCGGTCACGGCTGAAACTATAAGCAGTAAAACTGCCGCAAAAATATACCCGCCGTTTTTCATAATACATTCACGTCTGAAACCTTCAAAAGCCTTGCCGTAAATTTCGTTATCATCAGCAAGTTTTGAATATTTCATAGCACCCTTATAGTCACCCCTGCGCAGAAGTGCAGACGCTATGCCTATATGTGCATATCTGTAATTTCCGTCACGTTTCAGAACATCATACCACGGCTGAAGTGCTTCATCATAATATCCGTCATTGTAAAGCTGTACCGCCCTGTGAACATCCTTTCCGAATGATGTTTCACTGAAAACGGTTATGGTATTTTTCGATGAATCAAGAACATACAGCCTGTCACCATATGACTCTACTGCACAGGCATGTTCAAATCCGCCTGTACAGCCTTTTTCACCGCCTGTGACAAACAGCAGACTGCATTCCCTGTCATACTGAAAAATACGTCCTTCCGTAAGGTCAAGACAGTTTATATTTCCGTCTGCTGAAATGTCAATATCAACTATCGCCGACTCCATGACCTTATTCTGTGATGTATCGTACATCGGCTTATAGTCACCGAAAATTGTCTGCTTGTCTGCAAAAATATTGTTTCCTGCGGCATTGAGTTTCTTTACTGTATCAGTTGACTGTGTTGAAGATGATGTACAGGTAAATATAAAATCTCCGTCTATGTCAAAGCCTGTTATTCCCGACGGCACAGACCTTGTTCTTCTTGCTTTTTTCTCATCGGACATAAAAAGTCCCATGATATAATTTCTGACAGCCTTTGCTGTAGGTTCAACTCTGTTTGCACCGTAAAAGCCTGTAAATTCGCCGTCTGCACTGAACATTGCCGCACCCGTTGTGATGTTGCCGAGTACAGTGTATATATTTCCGCCCTTGTCTGCGATTACCTTCTGCGGAAGAAAGGTCTTTCTGCTGTCATAAAGAGTTGAGTCGGGCTTTGTTATTTCTGCGGAAACAGTGCCGTTCATGTCGGATACAAGTATTCTTGAATTATTTGTATCTGCGATATAAAGCGTTCCGCTTTTTTCCGACACATACACTCCCGACGGTGTATCGAGAAATGTTTCTGTTCCGTCGGGCATAATGAATTTATCGTATATGGTTACGGCTGTTTCATTTTCGATATCCGCACATACTATTCTGTTGTTACCGCTGTCGGCGATATAAAGCATACCGTCGGATGTACAGAAAAAATCAGACGGTGATTTAAATGAATCCGTACCAAAATCATTGCCCGACAATGACTTTTCAGCAGTATAGCCTGCCTGTGAAGGCACAGCTTCGCCCCATCGGTCATAGTTATATGTATCATCAGCCGAAACCGACGGAGAATTTGCCGTCATAACTGAAACACAAAGCAAAGCCGTAAGAATTATCACTGCGTATCTCATATATTTATTCCTTTATTCCCGAATTTGCCATTGTTTCAATTACCTGACGCTGTGCAAGCATGAATATCACAACAGGCGGAACAAGCATAAATACCGCCGCCGCCATAGCAACTCCTGCCTTAGCCATACCCGATGCCGCCGCCTGTGATACAACTGTAGGAAGTGTTTTGTACTGTTCCTGAAATACAAAAGCACCCGACTGAATATTCCACGCACCCTGAAAAGCAAATATAATCAGAGTCATAAGTGCAGGCTTCTGATTTGGTATTACAATCTGCCAGCATATGCGGAACAATCCCGCACCGTCAACCTTAGCCGCATCTATTACAGAATCGGGCATCTGACTTATTGACTGACGCATAAGGAAAAGTGTCATAGGTGACGCAACTGACGGAAGTATCAGCGCAAGGGGATTATCTATAAGGTGCAGTTTCGCCATTACAATATACTGCATGATATATATGACATTACTCTGATAGAGAAGTGATACCACTATAATGCTGTTGATTGCCTTACTGCCTGGAAATCTGCACTTAGCAAGTACAAATGCCGCCATTGAACCTGTTATGCACTGCAGAAGAGTTACTGTAAGCGTAACTGTAATGCTGTTTGCAACGTATCGTGAAAACGGCACTCTGTTGCTGTGAAGGTCACGGAACATATCACTGAAATTATCAAGTGTAGGTCTCAGCGTATATAGCTTAGGCGGAAAGACAAAAAGTTCCTCGACAGGCTTTACCGACATTACAAGAGTAAGGTATATCGGAAAAAGCATAAAGATACCCACAGCAAGCAGAAATACAAATATTGCTGCAGTACCGCCGTGTTTTTTGCCTGCCTGTCCGCTTGTTGCCTTTATTTTTTTAACGTCTGTTTTACCGCTCAACTGTGTTCACCTTCTTTTTTAGTTTTTTATTTAGAAAACAGATTACTATTTCTAATGTAAATAAATCCGTACCGCCCGTAAAACATTGCTTCGCTTGTTTTACTACTCTTTAGGGAGGGCTTTGCCCTCCCTCGTACACCCTCCCACCAGAGAGGTCTACACCTCTCTGGACTCTGGTTGATGGTGCGACTGCGTCGCACATTCTTTTTTCTTATCTATTTTCTCTTTATTTAATTCAGTTGTTATATTTTCCAAGTACTTTTCCTATAAGCTTATTGCACAGAAACATCGCAATGAAAAGTATCATGCATATCGCCGCCGCATACCCCATTTCAAATCTGACCCAGCCGTAATCATAGGCATGAGTCATTATTGTATGCGCCTTATAGTCCGTACTCGGAAATCCTACAAGATTCTGCGCAACTGTACCTGCTGTAAATGAGCTTACTATCTGCATTACCGCCGCAAACATAAGCTGCGGCGCAATTGACGGAATTACTATGTAAATCAGCTCCTGCCATCTGTTGCTGATACCCTCAACCGCTCCTGCCTCATAGAGTGAACGGTCTATATTCTGAAATCCTGCACGGATTGCAAGAAATCCTGCGCCAAGTGAAATCCAAAGCTGTACAACTATTGTAACGCCGAGAATATAGCGTCCGTCTGTAAGCCATTGTATCGGTGAAGTTATCACTCCCAAATCAATAAGTATTGAATTGAGATACCCGTTTATATCTCCGCTGAAAATCAGCTGCCATACAGTATACACTCCCGACATTGACGGAATGTAGAATATCAGCGTGAAAACTGTTCTCAGTCTGCGTGGAAGTTCATTTATCAGCCACGCAAGCAGAAAGCACAGCACATAACTCAGCGGTCCTGTGAAAAACGCAAATACAAGCGTTACTCTTATTGATTTTATGAAAACCCTGTCCGAAAGAAAAAGTGATGCATAATTTGAAATGCCGACAAACTTAGGTGTTTCAGCCATATTGAAATCCGTAAATCCCATAGGCAGCGACATAACAACAGGCACTATGGTAAAAACTGTAAAAAGCAGTAAAAAAGGAAAAAGCATATAGTAGCATTCCCTGTTCTTTTTTATTTCCTTCCACAGATTGCTGTATTTTGATTTGTCGGACATTTCTGCGCCCCCTTTCTCTTGGATTTTCGTATTATGATATATCTGCCAATAAACACACATTTATTCTAACACAAATCAAACATATATTTATTATGCAAAGCGATAGACAACAAATTACTCACAATTAATAATGCGGCTCGGTTCGTAAAGCGTTACTACGTTCGCTTTACTGCTTTGTCAGGGGGACTCTGTCCCCCTCGTTCACCCCCTGCCAGAGAGGTCTACACCTCTCTGGACTCTGGTGTGTGGCGGCTTCGCCGCATTTTTTATTTTAATTCTTTGTTCTTTCGCTTTATCTCATCATTGATATCAAGATTGTACCATATAAGCGTATCTCTCGGATTTTCGCCCTCATTTACAACCTCTCTGAATGCATTCATTATATTTCTTGTCACCATGTATGATGACGGTATAACAGGTATTTCCTCAAGTTCATTCTGCTGTGCCTCAAGTTTTTCAAGTTCACCTTCAGACCATGAAAGCCTTTTCAGCGCCTCGGTATTTGCTGTGCTGAAACGTCCCATTGTACCGAGAAGTCCCTCGATTCGTGTACCAAATCTGACCTGTGTTTCCGTTTCGGTAAACCAGTTTATAAATTTCCATGCATTTTCCTTGTTCTTTGCCTTGTTGAAAATCACAGCACCAGAACCATTTGAATTTGCCGCATGAGAAACTGTTCCGTCTTCACGCACGGTTCCCGGAACAGGATAAAAATCCCATGTGCCCTTTATTTCGGGTGCGGCTGTTTCAAGCTGATTGAAAAATGTATAGTCTGCAATTACTATCGGATATTCGCCTGTTCTGAATCTGCTGAATGCGTCATAGTACTGTGAAAAGCTGTATTTGGTATAGAAATCCGTCCATTCCTCAAATGCCCTTACAGCCTTTATTGAATCAAATGATGACTCTGTAAGGTCTTCGCTGTAATAGTTTATGCCCTGCTGTAAAACAAGCATTGCAAATGTATGTCCTGTTTCAGTTGAAGGTGAAATATTTGCCGACGGAAGAACAAGTCCTGCCGACATATAATTTCTCTGCATTTTCGGAAGAATATCCCTTAAATCATCCCATGTTTCCGGTGCAGAGTCTATTCCGAGTTCGGAAAGCACATCTGTACGGCAGAACATCATAGGGAAATTTCTCGTTATCGGCAGACCGTAAACACCATTCTGATATGTATACGGAACAGCCGCTGATTTCTGAAAACGCTTTTCAGTTTCGGGATAATCTGCAAACTGCGTAAGGTCTGTGAGAAGACCTCTTGCCGCAAGGTTAACAGGAAATTCTCCGCCTAAAAACAGTGCAACGTCGGGACCTTCATCAGCAAGTGTAGCCTCAACTATTCCGCCTGTTACAAGATTTACGGAAACAGGTATGCCTGTTTTCTGCATAAATTCTTCTTCCGTCATTTCCTTTACAATCTGTGCCTGGTCACGTCCGAGTGCAACCCACACTTCAATTGCTTCATCGTTGGAAACATCTGAAAGGGAAGTATAGTCCTCGAAAAATGAACCGATAAATGATTTTATGCTGAATACGATAGTTTTCCACAGGTTTTCTCTGCATGTTGAAAACTTCTCATCCGCCGCCGCAAATTCTATAAAATCTATTTCAAGCGGCTGATCACGATATTCCCTTGACCACGCAGAAACAGACGCTATTCCGTCCTTTATCTGTGACAGATAATTCGGAATTTTAAGCGGTTTATCGGTGCATTTATCCAGTATAACAGCAAGATTTCCAAGAACCGCCGCTTCTGAACCCTTTGAATCCGAAAGACTCTCTATTTCATTCTGTATGCTTTTCAGTTCTGCGGAAATTCTGCTGAATTCGTCTGTGAGTCCAGGAATTTTCTCATGCACATAATAGTCCGTATACTTATCGGGTGACGGACCTGTTATCATAAGCACCTTTCGGTAGTATATGTTTAAATCGGTAACTATTTCATCAAGTCTGCGCAATGAATTTCCTATTTCACCTGTTACTGTTTCAAGAGTTACTGTATGGTCTTTTTCGGGTGAAAGATAAACGTAAATATCTTCATTATCAGCTTTCGGACACACCATCTGCCACTTACTGCTGTAGTAAAAGCATACATCATCAAGTTCAGCGCACGGCACTTCATCATCAATATAAATACGTCTGTTTGAGTAAAGTCCACGCATTGTATTCTGTCTTGCCTTTATGCCTATTCTGTACCATCCGCCGTTTCCGATTTTTTCCTTCGGAATATTCCACGTTACAGTCTGCATAGGTTTTTTCCAGTTTTCACCGCCTATGGTGTTGAAAACAACTTTTCTCGGGTCAGACGGTGAAACAAGATAGCTTGTGCCGTCGCTTGACGGATAAAGAGTCGAATCCGACTTGCAGACTGCATCTTCACCTTCTATTCTGAATTTGCCTTCTGCACTGTTATCACGTTCTGCGGAATATTCGCTGTAGCTTTTCAGCGGTTCGGGATTGCCTATTGTCACGCTTTCAACAGCAATATCTGAACGTTCAGATTTAAATGAAATTTCGTGCTTTCCTTTTTCAAGATACACAAAAAGCGGTTTGCTGAAAAGTCCGTCGGGGTCACCTATAAATGTATTCTGCCATAATTCCGTCTGTATCTGCACAGGACGTATCTGATTGCCCCTTTTGTCAGTTGTAATTTCCTTTTCATTTACCCATACTCTGCTGAGTTTAAGGTGTGACGCTGAAATGTAGGGTGTTTTTCCGTCAATTTCAAGTGAAAGGCCGATATTCGGACTGTCTGAAATCACAGGGCAATAGGAGAGTGCTACGGAATAATTTCCGCTTTCGGCAATTTCAAATTCATATGAAACAGTACCGCCGTTTTTCCACAGCAGACAGTTTTCTCTTGTATCTCCTTTGCTGTCGGTGTATGCACCTGTGGAAAAAATGCCGTTTTCGGCATTCAGAAAATCAGAACCATTTTTTGTTATAAGTGTCTGCGGATAATTTTCTGAACTGTAAAGGTCATAGTAATCGCTGTAGGAAAGAATGTCTGTGCTGACAGTTTCAATTTCATACATACTGTCAGTAATTGCACTGTTTTCAGCCTTTGCAGACGGAATACCACCTAACATACCGCCTGTTATCATAAAAGCTGTAAGGCAAGATATTAATTTTTTCAGCAACACCATCCCCCCTTTACTGCATAGATATACATAATATATTATATCAAAAATACAAAGTGATGTCAAACTAATTCATGCTTTTCAGCTTTGTACAGAACTGCATACACCTTGACGGACATAAATCTGCATGATATAATAGTGATTGTATCTATTTTTCAAATATTTTCCAGGGAGATTAATAATATGAATTCTAAATTTATTCGTGGAATGTCACATGGTATTCCGATTTGTCTCGGATATCTTTCAGTTTCATTCGGTTTCGGCATACTTGCTGTAAAATCGGGGCTTTCAGTTTTTCAGTCAGCCATGATTTCTGCTACAAACCTTACATCAGCAGGACAGGTAGGCGGTGTCGATATAATAAGCAAATGCGGTACTCTTCTTGAAATGATACTCGTTCAGCTTACTATTAATCTGCGTTATTCCCTTATGGGACTTTCACTTACGCAAAAGCTTGACAAAAGCTTTACAACACCGCACAGACTTGCGGCATCATACGGAATTACCGATGAAATATTCGCTGTATGCTCGTCACAAAAGGAAAAAATCACACCGCCGTATATGTACGGCATGATTCTTGTTGCGTTTATCGGATGGTTAATGGGAACTGTACTCGGTGCGGCGGCAGGACAGCTTTTGCCCGAATCCATAAGCAACGCTATGGGAATAGTTTTATACGGAATGTTCCTTGCGATAATTGTACCGCCGTCAAAAAAGCAGAAAAGCGTTCTTACGGCTGTTGCAATTGCGGCTGTGCTGAGTATACTTTTCAATTATGTATTAACCATGATTTCAAGCGGATTTGCCATTATAATAAGTGCAGTTACAGCCTCTGTAATTGCGGCACTGCTTTTCCCTGTCAAGGATGAAGAGGAGGTTCAGTCATGAGTGTTGCAGTTTATATATTCGTAATGGCAGGAGTCACCTATCTCATAAGAATGATTCCTTTTACATTTTTCGGAAAGAAGATTAAGTCGCAGTTTTTCCGCAGTTTCCTTTACTATATACCATACGCTGTACTCAGTGCAATGACAATTCCTGCAATATTTTACAGCACAGGAAATATATACACAGCAATAGTCGGTACAGCCGTTGCTGTTATACTTGCATTTCTCGAAAAACCGCTTATTGTTGTTGCCCTTGCCGCATCACTGGGGGCTTATCTTTGCGGGTTAATTATAAAATAAACGAGGAGTTATAAAAACAAAAAAACAAAAAAACCGTTTTCGGAAAATCCGAAAACGGCTTTATTTTTACTTTCAGTTGTTCTGTATTTATCTATTAATACATACCGCCTGCAGGCATTGCAGGTGCTGCAGGAACATCTTCCTTGATATCAGCAACAAGGCTTTCTGTTGTGAGTACCATTGATGCAACTGATGCTGCATTCTGGAGTGCACTTCTTGTTACCTTAGTAGGATCAACGATACCTGCCGGAATCATATCTGTATATACTTCGTTGTATGCATCGAAACCATAACCTACCTTGCGTGAACGGATAATCTTGTCAACGATTACGCTGCCTTCAAGACCTGCGTTTTCAGCAATCTGACGTACAGGAGCTTCAAGTGCCTTGAGAATAATCTTAGCACCTGTCTTTTCGTCGCCTTCAAGTGTAGGAATGAGCTTTGCAACAGCAGGAATTGCATTTACAAATGCAGTACCGCCGCCTGCTACGATACCTTCTTCAACAGCAGCCTTTGTAGCAGCAAGAGCGTCTTCGATACGGAGCTTCTTTTCCTTCATTTCGATTTCTGTAGCAGCACCAACCTTGATAACTGCAACACCGCCTGCAAGCTTAGCAAGTCTTTCCTGGAGCTTTTCACGGTCGAAATCTGATGTTGTTGTTTCAATAGCAGCCTTAATCTGAGCAACTCTTGACTTGATAGCGTCTTTGTCGCCTGCGCCGTCAACGATGATTGTATTTTCCTTCTGGATTACAACCTGCTTAGCCTGACCAAGCTGATTGATTGTTGTTTCTGTAAGTTCAAGACCGAGTTCAGAAGAAATAACTTCACCGCCTGTGAGTACAGCGATATCCTTGAGCATTTCCTTACGTCTGTCACCAAAACCGGGAGCCTTTACAGCAGCAACCTTGAATGTTCCTCTGAGATTGTTGAGAATGATTGTTGTAAGAGCTTCGCCTTCAACATCCTCAGCAATGATAACGAGCTTTTTGCCCATCTTTACAATCTGCTCGAGAAGCGGGAGAATATCCTGGATTGTAGAAATCTTCTTGTCTGTGATAAGAACGAAAGCGTCATCGTAAACAGCCTCCATCTTGTCTGCATCTGTTACCATATATGGTGAGATGTAGCCTCTGTCGAACTGCATACCTTCAACAACTTCGCTGTATGTTTCAGCTGTCTTGCTTTCTTCGATAGTGATAACGCCGTCAGCAGTAACCTTTTCCATAGCCTCTGCGATGAGCTTGCCAACGTTTTCGTCAGCAGATGAAACTGTACCTACTCTTGCGATATCTTCGCTGCCCTGTACAGCCTTTGAATTTTCAACGATAGACTTTACAGCAGTTTCAACAGCCTTTGCGATACCCTTCTTGAGTACCATAGGATTTGCACCTGCGGCAAGATTCTTCATACCTTCACGAACGATAGTCTGAGCAAGGAGAGTAGCTGTTGTAGTACCGTCACCTGCGGCATCGTTAGTCTTTGTAGCAACTTCCTTAACGAGCTGTGCGCCCATATTCTCGAAAGCGTCTTCAAGCTCGATGTCCTTAGCGATTGTAACACCGTCATTTGTGATGAGCGGAGCGCCGAACTTCTTGTCAAGAACAACGTTTCTTCCCTTAGGTCCGAGTGTAATCTTTACTGTATCTGCAAGCTTGTTGATACCAGCCT
>JAKSQU010000027.1 GCA_024403965.1 Ruminococcus sp. | reverse complement strand
ATCTTCATGTGTCATAAAGTTTTCACTTGCTATCTGATGCCAGTTATCTGAACGTGTAAGCATTACATTAATATTTGAACTGAGACTAAGTACATCTTCTTTTCTGCTAATAGCTCCCCTGTCAATACTGAAATGTCTGTACAGCGCATATCCGCTGTTACATACAATAACTAATGATAATAACGCAACTACAACTTTAAATCCTTTACTGTTTTTCATATTCTGCTCCTGTAATCTGTAAAATAATATATAGTAATAGTAATATTATACCATATACATTTGATAAAGTCAACTATCCGTAATAATGAATCACGCAAATCAATTTTTAAAATTCAGTTCAGATAAATGATGATATTTTGTAGGGGCGCACCCATGTGTGCGCCCGTCGGTTTATAATGCAGCTTTCGGGCGGACACACGGGTCCGCCCCTACTATATATTAGGGCAAC
The DNA here is from genome assembly GCA_024403965.1 of Ruminococcus sp. Taxonomy (GTDB): domain Bacteria; phylum Bacillota; class Clostridia; order Oscillospirales; family Ruminococcaceae; genus Ruminococcus. The sequence goes on along the minus strand of JAKSQU010000027.1, from coordinate 18,234 downwards.
ATTATACACTTTTGTGCAACTACGGGCGGTGAATCACCGCCCCTACAGACATAAAATTGATTTCCGTAATAATGAATGCTTTTAACATGCCATATCACTCCATAATTCTTGACAAAAGCAAATAAATGTTGTAAAATGTAAAATGGAAAACTGAAAAGTATTCTTAATGAAAAAATATTAATTGGGAGGTAACTATGGAACAGAACAGACCAAGAGGCAGAGAAAAAAATGTCACTTCCGGCGGCAGCGGTGCTCACAGAAGAGGTGACGGACTCGGCACAGGCAAAGTAGGCTCAGGAAGTTATTCAGGCGGCAGCACAGGCGGTGGCGGCGGCGCAAAGCGTGCAGCAGCCGGCGGCGGCGGTCTCGGAATAATTCTCCTTATCGTATTTATGCTGCTTAAAGGCGGCGGTGGCGGTGGTGGTCTCCTTGACTCACTTACATCATCAACAGGCGGCAGCTTAGGCGGCGGTTCATCTTCTGCACCGTCAGGATTCGGATTCAGTGCATCTGATCTTTCAAGCGGTTCAGATACAAGTGATACAACCGCTGATACAAGTGTTGCAAGCGGTTCAAGAGAAAAAAGAACTGTAATCAAGGGCAACAATCAGGATACAGTTACAATTATGGTATATATGTGCGGTACTGACCTTGAATCAAAGTATGGTATGGCATCTTCAGATATGGAAGAAATGAGATCTGCAAGCTATGGCGACAATGTAAATCTCATTGTATACACAGGCGGCTGTAAGGCATGGAAAAACTCCGGCATCAGTTCATCTGTAAACCAGATTTACCAGATAAAGAACGGTCAGATTTACAGACTCGTTGATAACGATGGTTCAAAGGCAATGACAGATCCTGACAACCTTTCAAATTTCATCAAGTTCTGCAGCAAGAATTTCCCTGCAAACAGAAATGACCTTATTCTCTGGGATCACGGCGGCGGATCTGTAAGCGGTTACGGCTATGATGAAAAGAACTCAAGAAGCGGTTCAATGGATATCACAAATATCAATAAGGCACTCAAAAACGGCGGTGTAAAGTTCGACTTTGTCGGCTTTGATGCTTGTCTTATGGCAACAGCTGAAACTGCACTTATGCTCAATGAACACGCTGACTATCTTATCGCATCTGAAGAAACAGAGCCGGGTATCGGCTGGTACTACACAAACTGGCTCACTAAACTCGGAAATAACACTTCACTCCCTACAATCGAAATCGGTAAGAATATCGTTGATGATTTCGTAACAGAATGCGGCAGAAAGTGCAAGGGTCAGAAGACTACACTTTCAGTAATCGACCTTGCAGAATTTTCAAATACAGTACCATCAAATCTTTCATCTTTTGCAAAATCTGTAAGCAACAAGATTTCCGAGCAGAAATACAAGGAAATTTCTGATGCAAGATATTCAACAAGAGAATTTGCTGAGTCATCAAAAATTGACCAGGTTGACCTTGTAAATCTTGCTGAAAACGTAGGAACATCTGAAGGTAAGGCTCTTGCAGACGCAATCAAGAAGGCTGTAAAATATAACCGCACATCAACAAACATGACAAACGCATACGGTGTATCAATATATTTCCCGTATCAGCGTACATCATATGTTGACACTGCGTGCAGTATAAACAATGCAGTAGGTGTGGATTCCGAATATTCAAAGTGTATCAGACAGTTTGCAAAGCTTGAAACAAGCGGACAGATTGCATCAGGCGGAACAGGTTCAGCTTTGGGTTCACTTTTCGGAACAGGCTCAACAGGTTCATCGGGCAATGCAGATATGATAAGCTCACTTCTCGGTGCATTTCTCGGCGGTTCATCCGGCAGAAGTATCGCAGGTCTTGACGATTCAAACGTTGACTTTATGAACGAATCAGTAAACGGAGATACATCTGAATATCTTGCATCATATTACTTTGATGTAAATAATCTTGTCTGGGAAGAACAGAATGATACATATACAATGTCACTTCCTGAGTCACAGTGGGAGCTTGTTCACAAGCTTGACCTTAATATGTTCTATGACGACGGTACAGGCTTTATTGATTTAGGTCTTGACAATCTCTACAGCTTTGATGACAATGGAAATCTTGTAGCTGATACAGATAAGGACTGGCTTTCAATAGACGGAAACGTTGTAGCATACTATCACACTGATACAATCGAAAAGAGCAATGACGAATACTCAATAAACGGCTATGTACCTGCAATGCTTAACGGTGACAGAGTAAATCTCTTGATAGTTTTCAACAATGAAAATCCTAACGGATTTATCGCAGGCGCAACAACAGACTATGTCGGCGGAGAAACTGAAACAGTAGCTAAGAGCATGACAGAATTAAAAGACGGCGACAAGCTTGACTTTATCTGCGACTACTACACATATGACATGGAATATCAGGACAGCTATTTCATCGGCGAACCTGTTACTTACCATGAGAATATGAAGATCAGCAACACATCTGTAGGAAACGGCAAAGCTCATCTTATGTATCGTTTCACAGATATATACAATCAGCAGTACTGGACTGAAGCTATTATTAAGTAATATAGTATAAGACAATCCCCCTGAGTTTTTTGAACTCAGGGGGATTGTTTCAGATAAATCCTTGTATTCCTAACAATTTTTCAACAATCTTATTCGTAAAAATCGACATAAATCTATGTTGATTTTAATACAATGCATATACAATACGAAAAAGACTTGACATTTATTACGAAAAGTAGTATAATTTTTATGCAGAATAATATAGAAAATAGTATTTTCCTGATAAAAGAAATCTGCAGAATATGTGTTAGAGCAAAGACAAGTCAAATATAGTTGAATTTGTCAGTGTAAAAAGGATTGGAGGTTAATAAATGAAATTTTCAGCAAAAAGAGTAGTATCGGGTATTTCAGCATTATGCATACTTACATCATGCCTTTCAGCCTATACAAAATCTTCGGGATTTGGCATGAGAGCATCAGCAATATGGTCACCAGAAGGTGACGGAGTTGTAAGTTATGCAGAAAACACAATTGGTATCATAGGCGAAAGACCAAATGTAGTAACAGACTATTATGGTGCAGTAGGTGAATGGTGTGCAATGTATATTCAGTACTGTGCGGCAATGATGGGACATGCAAATGCAGTTCCGTATACACCATATTGTGATAATCAGTATGGTTATCCGGGAGGCGTTGATTTTTTCCGTGCAAGAGGACAGTTCCATGATAACTGGGAAAACTATACTCCTGTTCGTTCAGATATCATTTATTTTGACTGGAACTATGATTACTATGCAGACCATGTAGGTTTTGTAACATGGTGCGATGGCTATACAGTAGGAACAGTACAGGGAAATGCCGACGACAGAGTTCAGTATATAGAATATAATATCAATGATCCACGTATCTACGGCTATGGTTCTCCGAATTATCAGGGATCAGGATATGTTAATGGTACTGTTTACAATTCAGCATACTACACAGTAACAAGTCCGATTGGTGCGTGGGCAAGATACAATGCGGACTATGGTGAAAATAAAATCGGAATCGTCTCAACAGGACAGACAGTTTACAGTGATATGCAGTCAGGCGAATGGGTACACAGCCCTGAAATTGTTGTTGAAGAGTCATGGGGAACATATGACGGATGGATTAATTCATCAAATCTCTCACTTTCAGGCAGTACAGGAAATAATTCATATACACCTGATAACAGCTATGACAACAACTACAGTTCAAACGGAAATGATTATTATTACAGTGAACCGATGAGCGAATATTACATCAGTTCAACAGTAGGAACATGGTTCCACAGCACACCTGATTCATATGAATATTCAAGAATCTGCATTCTTGACACATATCAGCCGATTGATATTATTGATGTATCAGGAGACTGGGTTAAGGCTGGTGCATATTGCGGAAACGATTATAAAATCGGCTATGTATACATACCTAACACAAACTATACATACAGCTATGACAACAGCTATAATCAGGGATTCACACAGGGAACAGGCTTTTCACATTATGTAAGCAGTCCTGACGGAATCAATTTCAGATACAGTGCAGAACGTACAGACTACAACCTTATCGCAATTCTCGACACATTCCAGCCTGTTAACGTAAACTACTACACAGGCGAATGGGTATGCGTAGACGCATATGTTAACGGAGAACTCGTTACAGGTTATGTTCATGGTGATTATATTACAGCGTATTAATAACAGAAAAATGCCATTGCAGAAAAAATCTGCAATGGCATTTTTTTATAAGTATTTCTTCATATATTCTTCAAATTTATCTTCTGGGATAGGCTCAGAGAAATAGTATCCCTGAATTGTGTCTACTCCGAGATTTTTATGCGTATTAAGCTGATCCTGACGTTCAACATCCTCGGATACTGTCTTATAGTTAAGTTCCTTGACAAGCTTTATACACGCTGAAAGCACCTTAGTCTTTTCGGGATTTCCAAACTGTTTCATAAAGGTACGGTCAAGCTTTACAATGTCAAGCGGTATGAGAGTGAGAAGTGATATTGAAGAGTAACCTGAACCGAAATCATCAAGCTCGATTTTATAACCGATATTATGTATCTCGTTCAGCTTATAAATGAGATCCTCCTGATCATAAACTGTCATAGTTTCAGTAATCTCGATATGGAGCTTGTCAGGGGGGACATTATATCTTTCAGCACAGGATCTGAGATTTTCAACGAGATTCTCCTGTTCAAAGGTAAGCTTTGATGCATTTACTGAAACAGGAACTGTTTTAAGTCCCATTTCGTTCCATCTCTGAATGTTCTGACAGGTACGTTCCCATACATAATAGTCTATTTCCTTGATGAATCCGTTTTTCTCGAAAACTTCAATAAACTGGTCAGGACGCATAATTCCGTGTTTAGGATGTATCCAGCGGATAAGAGCCTCAGCGCCCACAAGCTCACCTGTTGAAGCTTTATGCTTAGGCTGATAGTAAACCATAAACTGCTTTTCCTCAAGAGCCTGACGCATACTGCTTTCAATACGTCTGTGAATCTCAATATCACGACGGAAATTATCGTCATAGTAAGCAGAAGTTTTTCCGTACTGATGTTTAATGCTGTTGAGAGCTACATGAGCCTTGTCACAGACTGACATAATGCTGCTTGTCGGCTTAACGTTCTCATAAATTCCGTATTTTACATTGATTTTAGGAAGCCCCGACTCTTTCATTTGATTCACAAACGCTTCAGCGTTATCGTCAAGTGTAATGAACTTCATATGCTCATGACTGCATATTACTACAAACTGGTCTCCGCCGAAACGACCTACAATAACATCATCAGTCATAGCAGACGAAAGAAACTCACCTGACCATTTCAGAATAGAGTCACCTATAGCTGAACCGTAAATTTCATTTATCTCTTTAAAGTCGACAATATCAGAAATCATAAGGTCAAACTGCTTGTCAGGATTATTAGCGATAAGCTCCTGAGCTTTTCTGAAAAAAGCAGGACGAGTGTAAACGTTTGTAAGCGGGTCTCTTTCAGCTCTTTTAATTCCGTCAATATCTCTGAAGCCAATCATAATACGTTCCATTTTATCAGTGTCATCAATTCTTGAAAAGACCATCTGATTATAGTTATCCTTGCCGTTGAAAATACGCTTGTATTCAACGGAATAGGAATCACTGACAGAAAGTTTTTCACAGACCACTTCAGATGAGGCAATTTCCTTAACACGTTCTCTGTCATGTTCTGCGACATAGTTATCAGTATACCAGTCAAGAGTTGCTTTATAAGATGAAAATGCAGAACCCTTGCAGATATTTACAGGAATAACTATTTCTGAATTTGACACAAATACTTTGGCTGAATATTCGTCGAGATTTACAATCCATACAGCCTGATACTCACGGCAAAGACTTTGTACGATTTTTTCGTTCAACTTTTCCTTATCCATATAAACTCCTCCTGATATATTTCGGTCACAATTCCGATTATATTTTTAGTATATCATATATGGAGCTTGAAAGTCAATGTTATATTTAAGTTTTATGAAACATCACAATATAGAAGGTGCTTATTAGTGCAAAATAACAACAGATGCTTACAAAATAATGATACAAAAGATAATATGTTTAAGCAATTATACATCGTGGAATTTTATGGAATATATTTTGTGAACTGATTAATCTCATTTACTATAAAACTCATCAATCAAAGCAGACGCATCATCAAAAGGCTTGTCAGACATATCAATCCAGTGAATATCCTTACGTTTTCTGAACCATGTCATCTGTTCCTTGGCAAGATGTCTTATTTCCATGAAAAGCTTGTTGTAAAAAGCGTCAAAGCTTTCAAATTCATTTCGGAGATACATTAAAATATAGCGGTATTCGAGACCGAGACCATACAGAAAATCGTCCGTTGCACCATTTTCACGGAGTCTTGCAACTTCATCAAGCATACCGATTTCAAGGCGGTCATCGAGACGTTTGCGTATACGTTCATAAAGCACATCTCTCTGCCAGTTTGTTCCAATAACGAGAGTTTCATATTTTGGAGTATTCACAGGTTTTTCGGTAATTCCGAGTACAGCCTGTTCAACAGCTCTTTCAACACGTCTTTTGTTCATTAAATCGAGTGTTTCAAGAGACTTGGGATTTTTTTCTTTGAGAATATCGATAAGTTCATCGAGACTTTTTTCAGCAATATCAGCTCTCAGTTTCGGGTCAACCAGTCTTTTGACAATATTGTAGCCGTCAACCACAGAATTCACATAAAGTCCCGTACCGCCGACCATAAAAGCCTTGACATTTCGTGCATGAATATCATCAATATGTTTATAAGCAAGATCCTGAAAATCAGTAACCGCGAAGAAATCATTAGGATATGCAACATCAAGCAGATAGTGCGGAACACCCTGAGTTTCTTCGGGAGTAACCTTACCTGAACCTATGTCGAGTCCCTTAAAAACCTGACGTGAATCTGCAGAAACGATTTCTGCACCATATTTTAAAGCAAGTTCTATTCCAAGTCCGCTTTTTCCCGACGCTGTCGGACCTGTTATTACTACAAGTTTGTTCATGTTGTTTCTCCTGTTAATTATTAATAGTTGATGTTATTATAGCATTTTTTCGGGGAGATTTCAAGGTGTTAATGCTTACAACAGCAGAAAAAGTGCGGTATACTAATTTTCATGTAAACCGCACTTTTATTTATCACCTATCCACAAGTTCCTTTCTCATAACGCAAACATCCAGAACATTAACCTCACCATCATTTGTAAGGTCTGATGCATATATCTGTCGTTCATTCATATCTGTGCTGTCAAGCAGATATTTCTGTAATTTAACTGCATCTGCTATTCCGAATTCACCATCGTCATTTGCATCTCCGCTCAGATATACATAGCTTTTGCTCTCAACCTTTTCAACAGGCTTTTCCGCAAGGTCAGGCTTTACAATTATATCAATCACATCCATCCAGTAATAATTGTCCATAAGATATTTTTCAAGTCTTTCCTTTTCTTCATTGTCCCTGAGATATACCTTTGTTGCTGTATACGGTATAGTCGGATGTATATCAGGATATTCTCTTGTCAGATATATGCTTGATTGTATTCCGTTGCTTTTCAGATATTCCTTTATTCCAAAATATCCATCTGCCACTATTGAGTTTATCTCGTCATACCCACGCTGTCCGCCTGTAATCAGTTCATAACGTCTTTCAGGTTCAATGTATATTCTGATATAGTCTTCAGATATTCCTTTTTCATTCATAAATCTGCTTAAATCATCGGCTGTTTCCTGTGTCATTGCATATACACGCACAAAATGTTCATCCCACCTTAGTGATGTATCAGCAGAAATTTCAAAATATCCCTTTTCAAGAATATACTCACTTATCTGTCCTCTTAAATCCCAAAGCATTTCAAGTTCGTCATTTGAAACAGATGTATCTCCGATTTCGGCTGTTGTCTGTGCATTGACATTTGTAAATGCTGTTAAACAGCACATTACTGCTGTCAGCGTTGAAAATATTCTTCTTTTTTTCATAAAAGTCCCTCCGTTTTTATTTTGTGTAAAGATAGTAGCTTTCATCGTCTTCAAATTTTACCGCTATCACCTCCTCTTCTGAATATCCGTTTATTTTGTAAGCATATGCATAGCAATGATAATTAGTATCTGTGTAAAAATCGTATCCGCTCATATATGCAGATGAGATAAACTCCCCTATTTCATCAGCACTGACGGTCTTGTCCTTTGTATGATAAAATATGACAGGCTCACCGAATTCAGCCATAAAATACTGCTGCGAAACTGTCATTTCCTCCCAGTGTACCGGTGGTGTTTCTATCGGAGTATCAGCGGTTTCACCGTCTTTCTCTGATGTTTCTTTGGTTACAGCGGGAGTCTCAAATATCATCTCCGCAGTTGTGATTACAGTAGTTGTCATAAACTGAGTATCTGAAATATACGTCTGTAAAGCTGTCTGTGTCTGAACGGCTGTTTCAGTTTTTTCAGATATACTCTGTGATGTTTCTGTATACGTCACAGCATTTGTTGTTTCTGCAACTCTGTCTGACGAATTACTTTCAGCTGTCGTAACAATTTCATTTTCGCTGATAATAAGCTGTGGCGGCGGAGTGTCTTTCATTATATTTCTTACGCTTATACCTGTTAAAAATGCCGCACAGATACACGAAAAAGCTAAAGCTGTTCTTCTTATTACTGTAAGACGATTTTGTTTTCGGCGTTCATATTCGTCACGAACATTCAGTATATACTCTGTCATTTCGTCATAACTCTTCATAGTGCCAGCCTTCCTTTTCAAGTTTTGATTTAAGCGCCTTTCGTGCATTGTAAAGATAGTTTTCAATCTGTTTTCTTGACTTTTTGAGAATATGCGCAGTTTCCTCATAGCTGAAATCTTCAAAATAAAACAGATACAGCACCTGCTGATATTCTGTCTTCATCTTTCGGATTGTCCTGTGAAGAATAATTTTCCGTTCCTCAATCAGATAGTCATTTTCAAGGTCTGTTTCGTCGGAAAGACTTTTGTAATCTTCAAGAACAGCGTCATTTCGGCGGATTGTCTTTTTAATGTGATTAAGCGCAATGTTGCGTCCAATTGTATAAAGCCACGTTTTGAACGTGCAGTCACCTCTGAATTTCGGTTTTTTAACTGCAAGCTTAATAAACGTATCCTGTACACAATCTTCGGCGGTTTCGAGATTTTTTGTATAACTGTTAAGATAAAGCATAAGACCGTCACGATATTCACGGACAAGCTCTGCCATACCAGTATCATCACCATCAAGGAAACGGCGGTAGCTACATGCACCGTTATCCATATGCTATCTCCTTTCATTTTTGTTCTTCTGCTTATTAGACAATATATGTGTGAAAAAACACTAAGAATATTATATTAAATTTTTGATTCTGATGCATGAAGTGATACTAACAGTACTATTTATACTGCTGAATCAATCTGTCGAAAAAAGCACCCGAAAATCACGCATATACGCAGATTTTCGAGTGCTTATCTTTATATTATATCGCCGTTGCTCTCGATAACAGTTTTATACCACCATCCTGAGTCTTTAACAGTTCTCTTCTGAGTTGTGTAATCAACGTAAACAAGTCCGAAACGCTTGTCATATCCGCTTGTCCATTCATAGTTGTCCATGATTGACCAGTAGAGATATCCCATTACGTCAATTCCTTCTTCTGCGGCTCTCTTCAAGCCTTTGAGATAGCGGTGAACAAAGTCAATTCGGTTCGGATCATGCACCTTTCCGTCAAGGAATACCCAGTCATGACACGCAATTCCATTCTCTGTAATAAGAACAGGAAGATTATAGCGTTCATTCATGAATTTTACTGACCAGTAAAGCACATCATCAGTTACAGGCCATTCCATTGCTGTTCTCGGACAGCCTATATAACTGTTTGTTGCATAATCACCGCTTCTGTCGCACATGCTTTCGTATACATTTGCACCATAAAAATCAAGCGGTGCTGAGATTGTTTCCATATCGCCGTCTTCAATTATCTCATCAAGAATTTCACCAAAGTATTTATATGCTTTATCGTGGTATTTTCCGAGAACAATCGGGTCACTCCACCATACAGTTGAGAATGCAAAGCTCTCATCATCCATATCAAAACTCATCTGTCTTGCCTTTTCAATTGCTTCAGGTGACTGATTTTCCGGTATGTAAACAGGTCCTGTCGGTGCAAAGCCGATAATTGCTTTCTGCTTTGAGTTTTCTCTGAGTGCCTTTACTGCCTTGCCGTGTGCAAGAAGTACATTGTGTGACATACGCACAACATCACTTTTCGGTGATTTCACAAAAGGCGCAAATACTCCAAGGTCATAACCACATCCTATAAAGCACTGCGGTTCATTTATTGTCATCCAGTACTTAACCCTGTCTGAGAAAAGCTCTGCACAAAGCTTTGCATATTCAGCAAACCAGTCGGAGCTTTCTCTGTTGAGCCATCCGCCTTTTCTGTGAAGTTCAATCGGATAATCCCAGTGGAAAAGTGTTACCATCGGTTCAATTCCGTTTGCTTTAAGCTCATCGAAAAGAGCATTGTAAAAAGCAACACCATCTGGATTTACTTCGCCTGTGCCTTTCGGAATAAGACGTGTCCAGCTTAATGAAAGTCTGTAGTACTTAATGCCCATTTCCTTCATCATTGCAACATCTTCACGGAAATGATGATAATGGTCACAGGCAATGTTTCCTGTTTCGTTATGACGGACATGATTGCCTTCACCTGCATAATAGTCCCATACATTCAGACCTTTTCCGTCTTCATTGTAAGCCCCTTCAATCTGATATGCGGCTGATGCTGTGCCCCATATAAAATTCTTCGGAAAACCCATAATATTACTCCTCTCTGCGTTTAATAACAGTTTCTGTAACATCACGCATTACAGTTTCACCATTCTGATTTACAATATCAATTGTGAGAACAGCAAGTCCGTTTCTTTTGTTTCGTTCAACAAGGTCAGTTATTACTGCTGTACCTGTGAGAACATCTCCTGCAAAAACAGGCTTGAACCATTCTATTTTTGTTGACATTCCTGCGATAAGCTCTTCGCCGAACAAATCTACTTCAAGATACTTTGCCCATACGCACATAAATGACATTACACCCGGTGCAATAAGCTGTTTGAACGGAGTTTTCTTTGCATACTCCTCATCGGTGTGCAATGGTACGTTATCATATCTGTTTGCAAATGCAAGCATTTCGTCCTTATCAATTACTGTCGGTTCAAGCTGTCGTGTCATTCCTTTTTTAAGGTCTTCAAAATACATTGTAGTATTCCTCCTACGTTAATACTTATACATTTCCCTGAATTTTGCGGGTGTCTGACCTGTTGCTTTTCTGAATACATTTATAAAAGCACTCTGTGACGAAAAACCGAGTGAAAGTGAGATATCAAGCTGTGAGAATTCAGAATATATCAGCATATTTTTGGATGCACTGATTTTTGCGTCAATTATGAATTCACGGAATCCCCTTCCTGTTTCCTTCACAAACAGCTTTGAAAGATAGCTTTCATTGATATTCAGATATTCAGCAACAGATTTTACTGTCAGCTTTTCGTGTAAATGGTCATATATATAGTCAATACATTTTCTGATATGTATTGAAATTATATTCTGTTTCTTAAGTTTGCGCATACGCTCGGCAAAATCAATCTGCATTTCACCGAGTATATCAATAAGTTCATCTGCATTATTGCACTTATCGGCACGGCGGATGTAAATATCCGAAAGAGTATATGCGACATCGTGATTCATACCGCTGTTTATACACGCACGGGATACAAGAGCGGTAGCAATGATAACATGATAGCGGACATTTGTAACAGGGTCATCCGACAGAGTACCCTTGCCTTCATAGAAATTCTTTTTAACGGCAGTAAAATTTTGTTTTACTTTATTTATGTCACCTGAGCTGACATCATTATAGCGCTCAAACTCCTGACTATAGGAAGTTCTGCTAAAATTTTCTTCACGCTGAATGTATAATCTGTAATTTAAGTCACGCTCCGTATTCATAAAATCACCACCGATTTCATTATACCATACTTTTGATATAAATGCAATATTTTTGATATAAAAATTCTGTTACTCTGAGTATAATAACAACAGTGTGAAACCGTACAGAGCTGACAGAAAAAGGGTGACTTCGGCTTTGTACGGGTATTTTTTTGTGCAGAGCCTGCGTCCGTCGGATTACAATGCTGATTTTGGGCGGACACACACAGAAAATAATCCGACTTTATAAGATAATGACATATTTTAAAAATCTTATATACACATAAAGGAGAAATTTTTATGGCAAAGGTATATGACACTACCAACGGCAAACCATCATCACTTATACTGAAATTCTATTTTCCTATGCTCCTTACCAATATGTTACAGCAGATTTATACTATAGCGGATACTATTATTGTAGGAAAAGGTCTTGGCGACAATCAGCTTGGTGCTGTCGGCAATATGTCATCTCTTACCTTCTTCATTATAGGATTTTCAATCGGTATCACAAACGGATTTTCAATTCTTATAGCACAGTTTTTCGGTGCTAAAAATGAAGAAAAGCTGAAAAGGTCGGTGGCGTCTTCGATTTCACTTGCCTTACTGATTACTGTAATACTTACTGCGATAAGTACGGTATTTCTTTTTCCTGTGCTGAAATTACTTCAGACCGATGAAATTATTATGAAGGACAGCCTTATTTACGGATATATCATCTTCGGCGGTCTTTTTACTACTATTGCCTATAATCTCTGCGCAAGCATTCTTCGTGCACTCGGTGACAGTAAAACTCCGTTTATTGCAATTGTTGTTTCAACTATAGTGAATATTATCTTCAACTGGGTTGCTGTTTACGTTATGCACACAGGTGTTGAAGGTCCTGCACTTGTTACTATCGCATCACAGATTATCTCAGCACTTATCTGCTATCTGAAGCTCAGAAAAATCGACATTATCAGAGTTAAAAGAGAACATTTCAGACATAATCTTTCAATGTACTTTGAACTTCTCAGAAATGGTATTCCTATGGCAATTATGAATTCTATCACTGCTATAGGATGTATGACAATTCAGTATTTCGTAAACGGAATGGGTGTTGTATTCACATCAGCTTATTCTGCATGCAGTAAGTACATAAATCTCTTTATGCAGCCTGCTTGCACATCGGGTTATGCAATGTCATCATTCACAAGTCAGAATTACGGTGCAGGCAGAATGGACAGAATTAAAAAGGGACTTAATGTTTGTCTGCTTATCTCGTTCATTTCATATATTATTCTCGGAAGTATCATGGTTATTTTCGCTGAACAGCTTGCAGGATTTATGCTTAACGGTTCAGAACAGATTGCACTTTCAAAGGGTTATCTCATAAGAAGCGGTTCTATGATTTTCGCCGTAGATTTCCTTTTCGTTGTAAGAAGTGCATGTCAGGGTATGGGAAAACCGCTTATCCCTATGATTTCAGGTATTGCAGAAATGGCACTCAGAGTTGTGGTTGTTGTGTTCTTCACAAGTGTATTCGGTTTCAACGCTACATCATACGCTGAAATTGCTGCATGGCTCGGCGCAATGATACTCAATTCTGCGGCTATATACTACTATCTCTACGGCAAAAAAGAAAAAACAGCAAACATCCCGTCATACAGCGCAGTATAAAAGCAACAGCACCGTACAGACCGAAAGGTATTGTACGGTGTTTTTTAATGTGCAAAAAATTCCTAAAAAATCCTTGAAATGAGTATAAAATTGTGATATAATAAATAAGTCACAATTTACATAAGGAGATGTATTAATGGAAAAATTAACACAGTTAACTGAAAAAATAGACGGAATAGTCTGGGGAATACCGCTGATACTGCTTATACTCGGCTGCGGAATTTTCCTTACAATACGTCTTAAAGGCCTGCAACTGAAAAAACTCGGTCTTGCCTTAAAGTATATGTTTGAAAAGGAAGACGGCGGCGAAGGTGAAATTTCAAGCTTTGGCGCATTATGTACCGCTCTTTCCGCTACAATCGGTACAGGTAATATTGTCGGTGTTGCAACAGCTATTGCCGCAGGCGGTCCCGGTGCTTTATTCTGGATGGAATTTGCCGCACTTTTCGGAATGGCTACAAAATATTCCGAAGGTCTGCTTGCTATAAAATACAGAATTACCGATAAACACGGAAAAATGCTCGGCGGTCCTTTCTATTATATTGAAAACGGTATGGGCAAAAAATGGAAATGGCTCGGCAAAATGTTCGCTGTTTTCGGTGTACTCGTCGGACTTATGGGTATCGGTACATTCACTCAGGTAAACAGTATCACTTCTGCGGCAAATGCATTTTTTGACCCGAACAAAGCACATACTGTTACTCTTCTCGGAACAGACTACACCTGGACACAGGTAATTGTCGGTCTTGTACTTACTGTACTTGCAGCAATGATTATTCTCGGCGGTATCAAGTCTATCGCAAAGGTATCTGAGATATTCATTCCGTTTATGGTTGTAATTTACATTGTATGCTGTCTGCTGATTATCGTTCTTCATATTGCAGAAATTCCGTCAGCAGTTGTCTCAATAATTCAGAGTGCATTCGGTCTCAAGGCAGTTGCTGGCGGCGCACTCGGTGCAATTATAGTATCAATGCAGAAGGGTATCGCAAGAGGTATCTTCTCAAATGAGGCTGGTCTTGGTTCAGCACCTATTGCAGCTGCTGCGGCAAAGACAAATGAACCTGTCAGACAGGGTCTCGTAACTATGACAGGTACATTTATTGATACAATCGTAGTTTGTACAATGACAGGTCTTACAATTGTAATTTCGGGATGTCTTGAAAAAAATCCTGAGCTACAGGGCGTTGAAATAACAAATGCTGCATTCAGCTACGGACTTCCTTTCCCTGAAAAAGTATCATCATTCCTTCTTATGATGTGTCTTATGCTGTTTGCATTCACAACAATACTCGGCTGGAACTACTATTCAGAAAGATGTCTTTCATATCTGACAGGTTCAAACAAAACTGCAACTTTCGTATTCAGACTTCTCTACATTGCAGCAGTTTTCATCGGACCATACATGACAGTTGCAGCAGTATGGAACATTGCAGATATTTTCAACGGACTTATGGCACTGCCGAACATTGTAGCACTTCTTGCATTGTCAGGTGTTGTAGCAAAGGAAACCAAGGAATATTTAAACAGACTTGATGGTAAAAAAGACAAGGTTAAGGCTAAATAACTGAATTGATAAAAATAAACGGAGAGAATTCTGATTTTGAATTCTCTCCGTTTATTTGTTCGATATAAATTATGGGCGAACCAAACGGTTCGCCCATTTATAGTTTATAGTTTTCAGAGATTATGCCTTAAATACCGCACGAACAAAGTTGTAAAGATGTGCACGGATTGAATTGTCACCATGGTAACCTGCATTATAATAATGCCATATGTGTGGTGTACCGGCTGATGTTAAGCTGTTGTGGTAACCTTCCGGAATATTATATACAGTTTGATCATTTCCGCCTGCTGTGATAAAGATGAGTGACGGTGCATTTTCTTCTGATGTGAACTTTGTAACAGGTGTTGCACCCGGTGCAGGACAGATTGCGCCTACATAACCAAAGAGATCAGGGTGCTTTGTACCGATGTTGAGTGACTCACGTCCGCCCATTGAAAATCCTGTGATTGCTGTGTTTTCTCTGCCTGTTGCTGCGCTGTAATTCTTTTCGATAAGCGGCATTAATTCCTTGATAAGTACTGTTTCAAAGTTGTCGTATGCAATATTGTTTGCATCGTCCATACCTGAACAAGCATCCTGTGTCTGGCTTGAATATACATTAGGGAATACTACAATCATATCCTTTGCTGCACCTTCAGCCATTGCATTTCCGAGAACCTGCTTTACTGTCATTGATGATGCGCCGTTACCTGTAAGAATCATACGGTCCTGGTCTTCCCAGTAACCATGCAGTACATAGAGTACAGGGTACTTTTTACTTGTTGTGTAGCCTGCAGGAAGAAGAACATTGTACTTCTTTTCTCTGCCGCAGAAATCTGAAAAATATGATTTCTTTTCAAGTGTTCCGTATTCAACGCCATTCTTTGTCTGATTAGCTTCAGATGGTTCGCTTTCAACAACTGCTGCCTGAACTATCGGTGTATATTCAGACATTGAACGCATTACTGCTGATGAACCTGTATTTTCTGTATTGCCTGTGTTTCCTGTATTGTTATCAGGTGTTGTATTGGCTGATGCCTTGAAATCGCTGATATCAGCAAGAACGAATTTCTGGAGTAATACTGCATCTGCAATATTTACTTCACCGTCCTTGTTTACGTCTGCGGCTTTCTTAGCTGCTGCATCAGCTGCACCGCCGAGAACAATCTTTCTTGCCATTGCTACGTCAACTGCATTGATTACGCCGTTTGAATCAATATCACCGAGTGTGAATTCAACAGGTGTCGGTCCGTCAATCTTTGTGCCGTCCTTGGCAACTATTGCTTCGTCAATGTAGAAATTGTCTGTGCCTTCTGCTGTCTCAACATAGAGAATGAAATCTGAACCGTCAGGGAGTTTGTAGCTTGGATTTGCAAGCTGTACATATTCGCCCTTGTATGCTGTTACATCTGCGATATGAGCATATGCTGTTTCGCCTGATGCATCCTTATACTGAAGTGAAAGTGAAAGCTTCTGTGAATCAATGTCACTGTCAAGGAAAGTTGAAATTACGCTGAAGCTGTATGACTCGCCGCTCTTGAATGTGTTTGACGGGAGTGATTTCTGAACGCCCTGCCATGATGATTCTCTGTTTGTTACAACGAGCGCCTCTGTACCTGCATATGGCTGTCTTCCGCTCTGCTTGATTTCAACTGAGCCGCCTCTTGCTTCCCAGTCATCAACACCATTTTCAAATGTATCGTGGAAATAATAGCCGTTTGAATCAGGTTCGATAGGTGTAGTACCAGGAGCAACATCTGCGCCGCTTCCGTCTACGCCGTGGTCACCTGCAATTGTACATACAAATGTTGAAACGCTGTTTGAAGGAAGCTGAGCGAAGAAGTTTCCGCCGTTTGTTTCCATGCCCTTTGTTTCAGCAAGGTTTTCAGAAGATGTTGTTCTGTATCTGTCAACATTTTTAAGTGTCTGTCCGCTTACTGAGAATTCCTGTGTAACGTCTGAACCCTGATTGATAGCTACGATAACAACCTTGTTGTTGTCACCCTTGTATGCTGATACAAGTACACCTGAATTTGGCTGTTCTGTAGCAGCTGTTCTTCTGTAGCCAGGTCTTACCCACTTTGAATACTGAGCCATAGCGTAACCACGTTTTGTAGGCTTGCCAGCCTCTGATGATGACATAATGCCTGAACGTTCTTCACCGATAAGGCTGTAGTATCTCTTGATATACCACCATGTATAAACGCTCATATTACCAACAACAAGACCATTGTGGATATTTTCAGCAACCTTGATTGCTGATGCATCATTTTTATTC
This sequence comes from Ruminococcus sp., assembly GCA_024403965.1. Taxonomy (GTDB): domain Bacteria; phylum Bacillota; class Clostridia; order Oscillospirales; family Ruminococcaceae; genus Ruminococcus. The sequence continues at coordinate 717 of JAKSQU010000027.1, read as the reverse complement.
TGTAAGTCCTTACCTACCCAGATATTAGCATTCTGATAATCTGAACCAGGTACATAAACCTCTGTCATCCAGATTTCCTTGCCGCAGTTTTCAAGATCAGGGAAATCCATTCTTTCTCTCGGTGTGCCATAGAAATGTGTTCCGAATACGTCACAATTTGCCATAGCCTTGGAATTTTTAAGAATCTTTGAGTAGTAATCCTTACCATCATTCCATGCGCCGTACTGGAAAGACTCAGGTGACATAAGCTTTGTATTTGTTATCTTGTCACCATAATTTGCTATGAAATCTGTTGTTTCATCAGTTGACCATGCTGTCCATTCTGATGCATAGTCAGGTTCATTCTGAACTGAAACAGAATAGAGTGGTGCACCATTTTTTTCCATGTAAGCAGCAAAATCATTAAGATGCTGTGCATATGCACCGTAATTGCTCTTAGGAAGATGCTTTTTACCGCCTCTTGCACCGCCCGAGCCGTTTTCAGCAAGATTTGATGGTGGTTCCCAAGGAGTTGCAAACAGTGTAGCGCCTGCCTTTGTTGCATACTGTGCTGTTTTAAGTGTTTTGTTCCACTGATTCTTATCAGGGTTTACAAATACACGAAGTACAGTAAGACCGAGTTCTCCGGGACCATTTCCGAACGCATATTTGAGTTCTGAATCACTGAGAGAATATCCCTGCCATTCAGGAAGATCAATACCACCGAAACCTCTGATA